>VBOO01000150.1 GCA_005877505.1 Nitrospirota bacterium | reverse complement strand
TGCACCCCTACCCGCCGACCAAGCACGCGGGGACCTCCTTCTACCGGCTGCGTCTGCCGGACGGGACCCTGGGCGGGAACATCTGCCCTCCTCCCTACGAGAGCCTGGCGCACTTCCCCGGCTTCGAGAAGGGGTCCGATCTGACGATGTGGGAAGAAGATATCGAGGTGCCGTACGTGTTCAACCGAATGCTCGTATACAAGTCTGACATTGTCCACTCGGCCACCGCATACTTCGGCTGGGACCACGAGCTCGGCTCGAAGCGGATCGCGGTGGTCTTCTTCTGGAAGACGGTGTCGTGATGATCGATCTACGCAGTGACACGGTGACCAAGCCCTCGATCGCCATGCGCGAGGCGATGGCGCGCGCGGAGGTCGGCGATGACGTCTTCGGCGAGGACCCGACCGTCAACCGGCTGCAGGAGGTGGCGGCGCGCCTGCTCGGGAAGGAAGCGGCGTTGTTCGTCCCCTCGGGCACCATGGGCAATCAACTGTCGGTCCGCCTGCACACGAAGCCTGGCGATGAGATCATCGTCGAGGCCGGTGCGCACGTGGTGCGCTACGAGAGCGGCGCGGCGGCGGGCCTCTCCGGCGTGCAGACCCACTGGCTCCCCGGGACCCGCGGCATCCTCGAGGCCGACCAGATCGAAGCGGCTATCCGCCCGCCCGACTACCACAACCCGCCGACGACCCTGATCTGTCTGGAGAACACCCACAACCGAGGCGGCGGGGCGATCTATCCCCTCGACACAATCAAGGCCGTCCGGAAAATGGCCGAGGCCCGGGGCATCGCCATGCACCTGGACGGGGCGCGATTGTTCAACGCGGTCGTGGCGACCGGCATCCCGGCGGCCGAGTACGCGCGGCACTTCGAGACGGTGACATTCTGCCTATCCAAAGGTCTCGGGGCTCCGGTCGGCTCGCTGATCTGCGCGGACCGGGAGCGCGTGGTGAAGCTGCGCCGTCTGCGGAAGATGTTCGGGGGTGGGATGCGGCAGGCCGGGATCATTGCGGCGGCTGGCCTTTACGCGCTCGAGCGCAACATCGTGCGCCTGGCAGAAGACCATGCCCACGCGAAGCGGCTGGCGGAGACCCTGGCGGAGCTGCCCGGCGTCCGGATCAACCCGGCGCACGTCGAGACCAACATCGTCGTGTTCGACATCAGCGAGACGCGCCGCACGGCCGACGAGGTGCTGGCGCTGCTCAAGGCCGAAGGGTTACTGCTCGTGCCCTTCACCCAGACCACGCTCCGCGCGGTGACCCACTTGGACATCTCACAAGACCAGGTCGAGCAGGCCTGTGCGATCCTGAAAAAAGTGTTTTCGAAACTGTCTGCCTAAGCGCGCACGTAAATCGGGTTCGCGAAGATCCAAGGCCGCCAGCGGTCCACGACCCGCAGCGACACCTCAATCCGATAGACGCCCGGCCGGTCCACCGGATGGTGGAGCTCGCGCCCCTCTTTCCGGCGGATCGGGACCCCGTCGCGAAAGAGCTCCACCGCGCCCGGTAACGGACATTGCGCAGCCAGCACGAGCCCGTCCTTGAGCAAAACTTCATCGCCCATCACCGCGACCACTGGTCCTCCGTCCCCGTCCCGAGCCGCGAACCGAAACCCGGCCGCGTCGGCCAGGAGATTGAAGGAGACAAAGCAGCGTCCCGCACGAAGCGCGCTCATTAGATTTCCGGTCGCCAGCGGTGGCGCGAGGGGCCGGAGATTCTCCGCGACCCCGAGCGGGGCCAGAACATGCGTGTTCACGGCCCTGAAGGTCAACGGATAGGGGTCAGCCTGCCGACCAAACACCTCCAAGTTCTGGTGCGCATCGTTGCCCGCTAGACCGATGAACCGTCGTGTCTTCGTGAGGCGGTCCCACTCGACAAGATTCCAATTGGACCGCTCGACGATGAGCCGCAGCAGGATCTCATCCTGATACTCGTTGTAGTCCAGGAAGAAGTCCAGGAGAAAACGTGGAACATCCACGAGACGATCCCGGACTGTATCGGCGAGATCGCAAATTTCGAAGCCGTCGGCGTTCCGGAAGTAGCTCGGGTTCACCAGGCCGCGTGGATGCGCGAGGATGGCCAGCGCGCCTTGAGAGCGGATCGACTTAAAAAGCTCCTCGACGTTCCATTGCCCGTCAGGGCCCGGGGCAAGCGGAGCGCGAAGCCCAAAGGCCAGCAGGCTGGCGCACCGGCGCGTCAGCGTGCCCTGTCGCGTGCACCCCAGAGGGATCTCGACCCCGCGCACCACCAACAGCGAGTCCCGACGACCGTCCAGCCCCTCCGTGAAGATCCGGGGCGTGTAGTGATCGGTCGTGATGAGGAAGTCGAGCTTGGCTGAGCCGGCAGCCTTGAGGATCTCCTCGACGGTGCCCTTGCTGTCATGCGACAACTCGGTGTGGGCATGTACGACGCCCCGGACCTCCTGGTAACCTTCGAGCGGCGGCGGCGCGATCCGCTGGCGCCGCAACGCATGAAGCGCCTGGCGGACCGACACGACGGAAGACGACGAGCACCCGCCGGCGGCAGGAATGAACGCGCCCAGCCCGGCGGCGAGCGCAGCCTGGACGAATCGACGGCGGGACCACACGGGACAAGACGCTACCAGATCAGGGGCTCTGGTACAATATTTCATTGAACGCCATGTCAACGACGCCTTCTCTGACTCCGAGCGAACTCCGCAGTCGGCTGGAGGCGGATTTCCGGCAACGCGTGACGCTGCTCTATCGCTGCTTGCAGATCACGCCGCCCTACCACACCGTGGAGAAGGCTGTCCTGGGGCTGCGCGACACGCTCAAGGCCCTGGAGGAGACAGTCCTTCGCGCGACCGCCAGCGACCCGGCCTCACTGGATGCGCTCTTCACGCAGGCGTTCATTGACTCCGGCCTGGCGAAAAAGAATCGGGGCATCATCAGCAAGCTGTTGGCCGACCGCCCCGACCTCCTCAGCCCCGAGTGCCGACCCTTCGCAGACGCCTTTCGACGCTGAATTTCTGTCTAACAGGCTGCTCAAAAAGCTCCAGATGCAAGGCCGCAACCCTGAGGGCGCCCGAGGCGTACGGGGCACCTGTTGCTCTTTGAAATGCAACGGGTCACCTGTACGTTGAGGGTGACCGAAGGGCGAGAACGAAGCATATGGACTTTTTCAGCAGCCTGCAACGGCCGCCTTGAATTCCTCATATACCGCCATCAGCCGCTTGTCCTCTAGCCGATAGGCGGCGACCACAATCACGAGGCCAAACAGGCACACGAGCAGTCCGAGCCCGCTCAAGGCGACGCCCAGAAAGGCGCCACTGGCCGAAGACAGTCCGCCGGCGAGGGCATACACCACGAGGTAGACCAGCGTCCCGCCCGCGACCGTGAGGAACCAGACCCCAGTCAAGAGGACCGACGACCACGGCATCCGTTTGGTCAGCACCACCGGCGCGCGTTCGTCCAGGACCGTGTAGTGCACGAACCCGTTCAGCGGCCAGGCCGTACGGACAGCGATCCCGAACCGCCTGCGGTCGGGCAGGAGCTGGACGGCGCGGTGCGTCGGCACAAGCCGCGCCGACCCGCGCGGCAAGCGGAGCAGGCCCTCGCCATCGAAGCGGTCGCGCCGCACCACCAGCGGCTCCTCGTGCCGTCCGACCAGCACCCCATAGCGAACGGAGATGGGCGTCAAGCGGCTGAACGCCATCCAGTCCGCCACGATCAAGCCGACGAGGATCCCCGTCCCGAGCAGCATCAGCGCATGCATGGTTGGGAAGGTACCACAGCCCTCTTGCATCCGTCATCGAATGAGTTTACAACTCAACCTGTGATCGAGCACGACGGTGGGTTGCGCGTTCGAGGGATGGCCCTCTGGCTGGACGCCACTCGGTCACGCGATCGGTGCTTTGTTTCGCACGCCCACAGCGACCACGCCATCCGCCACCGCCGGATCATCGCCTCGCCACAGACCGCCCGGCTTTACGAACACCGTCTGGGCCGCACGTTCGCGGAGACATACGCATTCCTCGCCCCGTTCGACGTGGACGGGGCGACCTGTCGCCTCCTGCCGGCCGGGCACATCTTGGGCTCCTCGCAGATCCTCATCGAGCACCAGGGCCGGCGGATCGTCTACACGGGCGATTGCCGCATGCGGGAGGGCCTCACGGCGGAGCCGATCGCCGTGGAACCCTGCGATGTCCTCGTGATGGAAAGTACGTTTGGAAGACCGCATTACGTATTCCCGGAGCCGGCCGAGGTGGCGCGCCGGCTCTGCCGCTTCATCGAGGGGACGTGGGACGAGGGGCTGACCCCGGTGCTGCTGGCCTACGCGCTGGGCAAGGGACAGGAAGCCATGAAGCTCCTGGGCGACCGCGGGTACAGTTGCGCGGTGGCCGAGTCGATCTTCCGCATCGCGCGCATCTACGAAGAATATGGCGTGCGCTTCGGCCGCTACGAGCTTCTGGACCCCACGCTGGGGGCGGAGGGCGTGCGCGACCAGGTGGTCATCGTGCCGCCGCACCTGCGGCGCTCGCAGGTCCTCGAAGACATCGGCCCCTGCCGCACGGCCATCCTGACCGGCTGGGCCATGGACCGCAACTGCCGCTTCCGCTACCGGGTGGACGAGGCCATACCGCTCTCGGACCACGCCGACTTTCAGGAGCTCCTCGCGCTCGTCCGCCAGGTCGCTCCGAAGAAGGTCTACACCGTGCATGGATTCCCGGAGTTCGCCAAGCATCTGCGCCTCCTGGGATACGACGCCGACCATCTTGGCTGACCGGCCGCTCCGGGACCCTCCTCATTCGGTGTCCCCTTTAGTGACATTAAAGCAATATCCTAAGGCAGACACCTTGACAAGCTTCCCCTCTTTGGCTAGAGTGGGGCCGTTTTGACCTACGGAAGCGTCCGTTCGAGCCGCGAGTCCATGGCACACGGAAGCGTCGGCCAGTAACACGAGCGATCGGACCAAGAAGTTCGTCGATTAGAGCTTCGAGGTGGCATGGACACGGAGAAAGTCGAACGGGTCTACACCAGCTACGCGCGAGTCTACGACCACATCTTCGGCAAGATCTTCCATGACGGGCGCGAGCATGCGGTCCGCCTCCTGAGCCTCTCCCCGGGCGAGCGCGTGCTCGAAGTAGGCGTGGGCACCGGCCTGGCCCTGCCGTTCTACCCGCGCACCTGCGAGGTGGTGGGGATCGACCTCTCGGCGGGCATGCTGGCGAGGTGCCGGCTGCGGGTCCGTGAACTCGGGCTCCAGCATGTCACTTTGCAGCGCATGGACGCCTCGGCGATGGAATTCCCTGACGACAGTTTCGACGCCGTGATGGCCGCCTACGTGGTCACGGCGGTGCCCGACTACCAGAAAGTGATGCGGGAGATGGTGCGGGTCTGCAAGCCAGGTGGGCGCATGATCATTTTGAATCACTTCAGCAACGGCAACCCGATCATCAATGCGATCGAGAAGGTTCTCTCGCCTGTCTGCAAGCAACTGGGCTGGCGAACCGACCTTTCCCTGGCGACGGTCCTGGACGGCACCCGCCTCACCGTAATCCACAAGCAGAAGGTCAACCCCCTCCGCTTCTGGCACCTCGTCAAGTGCGTGAACAAGAAGATCCCCAACGGCAACGGCCACAGCGCCTAAACGCGGAGCCGGCCTGTCGCGGGGCTGCCTCCCGCTCCCAATCGGCGCGCCCTCTGATGATGGACAAGGGCGGAAAGGGCGCTCCTCCATGGCCGCGTTAGAGTCAGACCCCGCTCCGGCCTTTACGAGTGATGCCCATGTTGCCGAAGGCGGAGGGGTGACGTCGTGTGGGACCCGGGCGGCGCGGAGCAGCGTACAGGCGAGTCCACGGGGCTGCAACGCCGAAACGCTGCGAGCACGTACGGGTGACACGACGGCAGGACCCCGCAGCCGGAGGCGACAGAACCCGTTTTTTAAGTTTAGTGCGCGCGCTGTTTTGCGCGCTCGGCGACCTTCTTGCGCAGGCGGGCCTTCTCGAGACTGGTGAGCGCGGCCTCCATCGCGTCGCGTGAGCCACCCGCGGCCACCTTGGCCTCGGCTTCCAGCACCTTGGCCTGGGCGCGCTCAATATCGATGTCCTCGGCCTTCTCGGCGACCTCTGCCAGCACGGTGACGCGTGCCGGCGTGACGTCCACGAATCCCCACATCATGGTCATGTAGTGGATCTCGTCCCCAATCCGGTACTTCAGTTCGCCGACGCGCAGGGTGGAAAGAAATTGGCAGTGTCCCGGCAGGACGCCGAAGTCCCCGTCGGCGCCTGGGCAGATGACCTCGTCCACCTCCTTGCTGAGGAGGAGCTTGTCGGGCGTGACAATGTCGAGGAGGATTTTGCTCATACGCCCTTCTTCAGACGCTCGGCCTTCTCGAGCACCTCCTCGATCCCGCCGACCATGTAGAACGCCTGCTCCGGCAGGTCGTCGTGCTTGCCCTCGATGACTTCCCTGAAGCTGCGGACCGTGTCGGCCAGCTTCACGTACTTCCCCTTGGAGCCGGTGAAGGCCTCGGCCACGTTGAACGGCTGTGACAGGTACTTCTGGATCTTGCGCGCGCGGGCCACCGTGAGCTTGTCGTCCTCCGACAGCTCGTCCATGCCCAGGATCGCGATGATGTCCTGAAGATCCTTGTATCGCTGCAGGATGGCCTGGACGCCGCGAGCGACGTTGTAGTGCTCCTCGCCCACGATCTGCGGGTCCAGAATCCGGGAGGTGGAGTCCAACGGATCCACTGCGGGATAGATGCCCAGTTCGGCCAGTTGCCGCGACAGCACGGTGGTCGCGTCCAGGTGCGCGAACGCCGTGGCCGGCGCCGGGTCGGTGAGGTCGTCGGCCGGCACGTAGATGGCCTGCACCGAGGTGATCGAGCCCTTCTTCGTGGAGGTGATGCGCTCCTGGAGCTCGCCCATTTCCGTGCCCAGGGTCGGCTGGTAGCCCACGGCCGACGGCATGCGGCCGAGCAAGGCCGACACTTCGGAGCCGGCCTGGGTGAACCGGAAGATGTTGTCGATGAAGAGGAGCACGTCCTGCCCCTCCTCGTCGCGGAAGTACTCGGCCACGGTCAGGCCCGACAGGCCGACGCGCAGGCGCGCGCCAGGAGGCTCGTTCATCTGCCCGTACACGAGGGTGGTCTTGTTGATGACCCCGGACTCGCTCATCTCGAGATACAGGTCGTTCCCTTCGCGGGTCCGCTCGCCCACGCCGGCGAAGACCGAGAACCCGCCGTGGTGGGTCGCGATGTTGTGGATCAATTCCATGATGATGACGGTCTTGCCCACGCCGGCGCCTCCGAAGAGGCCCACCTTCCCGCCCTTGGAGTACGGCTCGAGCAGGTCCACGACCTTGATGCCAGTCTCCAGCACCTCGGTCTTGGTTTCCTGCTCTTGCAACGCAGGCGCAGGGCGATGGATGGGCAGCGTCTTCTTGGCCTTGACTGGCCCTTTGCCGTCCACCGGTTCACCCAGCACATTGATCAGACGGCCGAGCGTTTCCCGGCCGACCGGCATCGAGATGGGCGCGCCGGTATCAGTGACTTCCATCCCCCGGACCAGCCCGTCAGTGCTGGACATGGCCACGGCCCGCACCCGGTTCTCGCCCAGGTGCTGGGCCACTTCCAGCGTCAGGCGGATCTCCGGACGCCCGGTCTTCTCATCCGCCGGCGCGTCGACCCGGATCGCGTTGTAGATCGCCGGCAACTCCCCTTTGGTGAATTCCGCATCCACGACCGGTCCGATCACCTGGACGACTTTTCCCTTGCCCACGTTTCCTCTCCCCCGTGAATCGTTATTCGTTAAACGTTATACGTTAATCGTTAAGATGTCTACACGCTATCTCAAAGAGGCCCTCCACATATAACGAATAACGTTTAACGGTTAACGCTGTTCACTTCAAGGCCTCGGCCCCGCCGACGATGTCCATTAATTCCTTGGTAATGGCTGCCTGCCTGGTTTTGTTGTAATAGAGCGTCAATTTCTTAATCAATTCGCCCGCGTTGCGGGTTGCGCCATCCATCGCAGCCATCCTCGCGCCCAGCTCGGCCGCCGCCGATTCCATCAGGGCGTGGAACGTCTGGACCTCGAGGTGTTTGGGCAGCAGGGCCTTCAGCAACCCCTCCTCGTCCGGCTCGAAGAGATACCCGCCGCCGAGCCTCTCCGCCTCCTGCTCGAGCGATTCGATGGGCAGCAGTTTCTCGACGACGACCCGCTGCCGGATCACGGACTTGAACTCGTTGTACACGATGTGCAACTCGTCAAACGTCCCGCTCGTGAACTGCTGCACGATATCGCCGCCAATGTCCAAGGCGTGCTCATAGGAGAGGCGGTCGAAGACTCCGACCCATTCCTGGCGCCGCGCCCACGGGCGGCGACGGAAGAAGTCCCGCCCCTTGCGCCCCACCACGCTGACGGTGACGGTGCCGCCAGCCTCCTGCTTTTGCCGGAGGAACTCGACCGCCTTGCGCAAGATGTTCGTGTTGAACGCCCCGCAGAGCCCGCGGTCG
>VBOO01000149.1 GCA_005877505.1 Nitrospirota bacterium | reverse complement strand
GAGAATCTGATCGAGCGCTCCGTGATCCTGTCCCAAGGGCCCGATCTGCACGTTCCTCTTGCCGAATTGAAGGCACCGGCGACGTCTGCTCATAACGGAGTCGCGACCCTGGAAGCGGCCGAGCGCGAGCACATTCAGCGGGTCCTCCGGGAAACCAATTGGGTGATCGGAGGTCCGTCCGGCGCGGCTGCCCGTCTCGGCATGAAACGCACGACGCTGCAATCGAAGATTAGGAAGCTCGGAATCTCCCGCGACCAGCGCTGACGATCGCTTGAAGAGCCTTCATCAGCTTGAGGTCATCATCGTGCTGCTCGCGGCGGTCTTGGCGCTGACGACGGTCGCGCGCAAAGTCCTCATCCCGTATCCGATTTTCCTCGTCATCGGTGGGCTGGTGCTGGGTGTGGTGCCGGGCCTCCCCGCGGTGACGCTCAACCCTGACCTGGTCTTCCTTGTCTTCCTGCCTCCGATCCTGTGGGCCGCCGCCTACTTCACCTCGCTACGCGACTTTCGCGCGAATCTTCGTCCGATCTCGCTCCTTGCGATCGGTCTCGTGCTGGCCACAACGGCGGCGGTGGCCGTGGTCGCGCACGCCGTGTTCCCAGGGATGGGCTGGGCAGCGGCCATTGCCTTAGGCGCCATTGTTTCGCCGCCTGATGCCGTATCGGCGACGGCCATCGGGAAGCGGCTGCGCCTCCCTCGCCGCGTCGTCACAATCCTCGAGGGCGAGAGTCTCGTCAATGATGCCACCGCGCTGGTGCTGTACCGGGCTGCCGTTGGCGCGGCCGTGAGCGGGACCTTCGTGCTCAATGAGACGCTCCTCCAGTTCGTCTTCGCCGCTTTCGTGGGTGTGGCAATCGGAATTGGGGTGGGTATGATCACGCGGTGGGCCCTGCACGTGACTGAGGACAGTTTCACCGAGATCGCGATCACGTTGTTGGCCCCCTACTTCGCATGGGTATTGGGGGAACTCGTGCATGCGTCGGCAGTCCTGGCCTGCGTCGCGGGCGGGATCTACTTGCGCCAGCATTTTAGCGAAGTCGTGGCGCCGGCTACCCGTATCCAAGGGCGCGCGGTGTGGGACCTGCTCGTCTTCATGCTCAACGGCGTGATTTTCATCCTCATTGGACTTCAGCTCGGGGTGCTCCTAGAGGCGGTGCCGTCCGGTCGGTTTGGACCGCTCATCATCGCTGGAACGTTGGTGATCGCCACGGCTATCTTGGTGCGCTTGGTGTGGGTCCCGTTGGCCGCCGCACTGCCAAGGCTGGTGAGCCCGTCGTTGCGGGCGCGCGATCCCATGCCACCCTGGTCCTACGTGTTCATCATAGCCTGGACCGGCATGCGGGGGATCGTCACGCTCGCCGCCGCGTTGGCTCTGCCGGTGACGACGGCCGCCGGCGCGCCGTTCCCGTTTCGAGCCGAAATCATCTTGATCAGCTTCTCGGTCATTTTCGCGACGCTGGTCCTTCAAGGCCTCTCGCTCACTCCGCTCATCCGGGCCCTGCGTCTTGAAGAAGACCGAGGGCTCGAACAGGAAGAAATGCAAGCGCGGGAGCATGCCGCCACCGCGGCCTTGGCCCGGTTGGATGGGTTGACGGGTGAAGACTGGCCGATGCCGGACCACGCTGAGCGACTGCGCGTCCATTATGGCCGGCGGCTCCAGCGCTACGCGCGACCCGGCACCGTGGATGAGGAGTGTACGGTGGAAGCCGCCGAGGCCTTCCGGCGGCTGCGGCATGAGACGCTGACGGCTGAGCGGGTGGCCTTGATCGGGCTGCGTAATGACGGCACGATCAGCGACGAAGTGCTCCATCGCCTGGAGCACGAGCTCGATGTCGAAGCGCTGCGGCTCGGTATCGGAGAGCGACGGGCCGCGACGTGAAGTCTTGCGTGTTCCCCATCGAAGAACAGGCTTGCCATCAAGCCCGTTCTAGGAGCACTCTAGAGGTTCGGAGCAAACCTTGACTCTTCCTATGCACACAGATGTGTGGCCCAGTCTGCCCCTGGAGAAGTGGCGGGATACCTACGCCACCCTTCACATGTGGATGCAGGTCATCGGTAAAATCCGGCTTGCGCTGGCGCCGATGGTGTCCCACTGGTGGCAAGTGACCCTCTACGTCACGCCCCGTGGGCTGACGACTTCCCCGATCCCATACGGCACGCGCATTTTTCAGATCGATTTCGACTTCCTCGACCATAAGCTACTGATTCAAACGGCGGACGGAGAAACCCGCTCCCTGGCGCTCGTGCCACGCTCCGTGGCCGAATTTCATCGGGAAACGATGGCTGCCTTACGATCGCTCGGCATCGAGGTGAGCATCTGGACCACACCGGTTGAAGTGGAAGACCGGACGCCCTTCGAACAGGATAACAAACATGCGGCCTACGATCCTGACTATGCGCAGCGGTGCTGGCGGGTTCTGGCGCAAGCGACCCGCGTGCTCACGGACTTTCGCTCGCGCTTCATCGGCAAGGTGAGCCCGGTGCACTTCTTCTGGGGGGCGTTTGACCTGGCGGTCACCCGATTCTCCGGCCGCCCGGCGCCCCAGCACCCCGGCGCGCCCTACCTGGCCAAATTTGTGGCGCGCGAAGCGTACTCGCACGAGGTGAGCAGTTGCGGGTTCTGGCCGGGTGGTGGGTCCGTGGACAGGGCGGTCTTCTACGCCTATGCCTACCCGGAGCCTGAGGGTTTCAAAAAGTATCCCATCCAGCCCGAAGAGGCCTTCTACAGTGAGAAGATGAGAGAGTTCCTGCTGCCGTACGATGCGGTCCGAACTGCGGAGTCGCCCGATCATGTCCTGCTGGCATTTCTCCAGAGCACCTACGAAGCCGCGGCGAACCTTGGGAAGTGGGACCGGGCTGCGATCGAGCGCGCATGAACAGAGTAAGACAACGAAGGAGAAAGTCATGGCTCAGCAATGCACGCACCTGAATCAGATTCGAAATGTGACACCAAGCGCACAAGGTTGCGAGGACTGCCTCAAGACCGGGGACACCTGGGTGCATCTGAGGCTCTGCCTGAATTGCGGTCACGTGGGCTGCTGCGATTCATCAAAGAACAAGCACGCCACCAAGCATTATCACAAGACCTCACATCCGATCATCAGGTCGTTCGAGCCTGGAGAGAATTGGCGCTGGTGTTATCCGGATCAGATGTTGATGGACTCATAAATGGGAAACAATAGCCTCGCCGTCTTGTTTGACCTGGATGGCACGCTGGTGGACAGTGTCTGGGATATGCTGGCCGCCCGCCGCGCCTGGGCGCTTAGCGTCGGTCTCCTGTCGGGAGGCTACGGGCAAGAAGAACTGGAGCGCGCCGGCGCTTATCGGGTCTACCAAGATCCTGCCGATTTGTTGCACCAGCTTGATGAAGTCGGTGTCCGACGAGAAGACTAGTTGAACCTTTAACCCTGTACGGAGGCCGGCACTATGCGTCATAAGGCTATTCTTGTCTTTTCCTTGCTGCCCCTGTTGTTCGTCGCAGACAAAATCTATGCTTGCTCGCTCCACTTAGAGCAGATTAAGCTCCCCCCGGGGTTTACCATCGCGGTCTACACGGACAAAGTTCCCAACGCCAGAGGAATGACTTTGGGGAAGAACGGCACGGTGTTCGTGGGCAGCATGAGCAAAGGTGACGTCTATGCCGTGGTGGACAGCGACGGCGATCAGCGCGCTGATAAGGTCTTTACGATCGCCAGCGGCCTTCAGATGCCGGTCGGCGTGGCCTATCGGAATGGCTCCTTGTATGTCTCCGCGGTCGATCGCATCCTGCGCTTCGATGAGATCGAACAGCGGCTGGCGAATCCGCCGAAGCCGGTGGTCGTGACGGATCGCTTTCCGCACGAGACGCATCATGGCTGGAAATTCATCGCCTTCGGTCCTGACGGCAAGCTCTATGTGCCGGTCGGGGCTCCGTGTAATATCTGTGAACCGGATCCCCACCGTTATGCTTTAATCTCACGCATGAATCCTGATGGCAGTGGATACGAAATCGTGGCGCGCGGTGTCCGGAACTCTGTGGGCTTCGATTGGGATCCCAAGAGCCATGACTTGTGGTTCACGGACAATGGTCGGGATTTGCTCGGGGATGATCAACCGCCGGATGAGCTCAACCATGCGCCGAAGTCGGGAATGAATTTTGGCTACCCGTATTGCCATGGCGGGACGATCCCCGATCCGGAGTACGGCAGCAAGCGCCCTTGCGGTGAATTCACGCCTCCGGTTGTCAATCTTGGTCCCCACGTCGCCTCGCTCGGCATGCGCTTTTACACGGGGAAGATGTTCCCTCCGGAATACCAGAACCAAATCTTCATTGCGGAGCACGGCTCGTGGAATCGGAGCAAGAAAATAGGCTATCGGATCACGTGGGTGTCACGAGATGAGGCAGGACACTTCCGCTATTCGGTGTTCGCGGAAGGATGGCTTCAGGGTCAAGAGGCATGGGGACGCCCTGTTGATGTTCTCGTCATGCCAGACGGGGCCCTGTTGGTGTCAGACGATTTGGCGGGCGTGATTTATCGGATCAGCTATAAAAAACAGTAGGAAAATTCCGATACTCTTCTTCGCGCTTCTTCTGATCGCCTGGGACGTCTGGGCCGATGAACCGGAGGAACCGACGAGCCTGGAGCCCTTCGTCATCACGGGAACGCGCATTAAGCAGCGAACCAGTGAAACAGCCGCAAGCGTGACGGTCCTGACAGGCGAGGATATTCGCCATTCCGCGAGCCAAACTGTCGACGATGTCCTACGACAGGTCCCCGGCTTCAGCCTCTTCCGTCGCTCATCAAGCCTCGTGACCCATCCTACCTCCCAGGGCGTGTCCCTCCGTGGCATCGGTCCGAGTGGGGCAAGCCGTGCGTTAGTCTTGCTGGACGGGGTGCCCATCAACGATGCGTTTGGGGGTTGGGTCTATTGGGATAAGATCCCGCTGCAAGCGATCGAACAGATCGAGGTGGTGCGAGGGGGAGGCTCAAGCGTCTGGGGCAATTACGCGCTCAGCGGAGTCCTCAATATTATCACTAAACGCCCGACGGAGCGCCAAGCCCTCCTCGAAGGGAGTTATGGAAACCGCAATACCACCAATCTGGACCTCCTCGTGACGGAGACTCAGGAGCCGTTGCGTGTGAGTCTTGAAGGGAACTTCTTCGATACAGCGGGCTACCAGATTGTTGCCCCCTCCGTCCGTGGCCAGATCGACATCCCGGCCGACTCAAAGCATCGATCCTTCAACGGGCGCGCGGAATTCGCCAAGTCCCCTGATCTCATGCTATTCGTGAGCGGAAATTTCTTCGATGAAAACCGCGGAAATGGGACACCCCTCCAGTTCAACACAACAGATGCCGGTTCGTTTGCAACCGGCGGTCGCCTCCGAACAAGTGAGGGGAGTGAGTGGGCGGTTCAGCTTTTCGGACAGTTTCAGGGGTTTCGAAGCACCTTCTCTTCGCCGGCATCTGATCGGAATTCGGAAACGCTTGCACTGGATCAAACCGTGCCTTCGACCTCGTGGGGTGGTTCAATGCAGTGGAATCACCCCTTTGCATCACACCTGATCAGCTCCGGTGCCGACTTCCGCTGGATTCAAGGAGAGACGGATGAAGCTGTCTTCGGAACCACCGGGTTCTTGCGCAACCGTGAAGCTGGGGGAGAGCAAGTGATGAGCGGTCTGTTCGTCCAGGACATCTTCACACCCAATCCGGACTGGGAACTCGTCGGCGGCGTTCGTGAGGACTACTGGGTCGCCTACAACGGATTTCGCCGGGACACACCACCGCCAGCGGGAATCCCAGCCAGCCAATCATTCCCTGATCTTAGCCGAGCCATCACAAGTCCGCGCCTTGCCGCTCTCTTTCATGCCACCCCCTCTAC
>VBOO01000148.1 GCA_005877505.1 Nitrospirota bacterium | reverse complement strand
GGGATGACGACGCTCAGGCTCATCCCCGGCGTGTGGTTCTCACCCATAGGGTGCCCTTGTCCCTCCCTTATGCTTCCTCCATCGAAATGGTTCGCGCCGGGGACTGGCCGATTTTGAGCTCGTAGAGCTGGCGGTACTGGCCGCTCCTGGTCATGAGCTCGCTATGCCCACCGCGCTCGACGATTCGGCCCTCGTCCAGAAGCAGAACAAGGTCGGCCTCGGTCACCGCCTGGAGGTCGTGCGTGATCAAGAGGCAGGTCTTCCCGGCCATGAGTCGCTTCAGCGCTTCCCGGACTGCCACCTCGCTCTCAACATCAAGGCCTCTCATGGGCTCGTCCAAGATCAGAATGGGGGCGTTTCGGATGAGGGCCCTGGCGATGGCGATCCGCTGTCGCTGGCCACCGGATAGGGTGTCGCCCCGCTCACCGATGACGGTGTCGTACCCGTGTTCAAGCGCGAGGATGAAGTCGTGGGCGTTGGCCGCTTGAGTCGCAGCGATGATTTCCTCCATGGTGGCATCCAACTTCCCATAGGCGATGTTCTCCCTGATGGTGGTGCAGAAGAGGACCGACTCTTGAAGGACCACGGCGATCTGCTCTCGCAACGAGGCGAGCGTGTACCCGCGGATATCCGTCCCATCGATGAGGATCCGGCCCTCCTGGGGGTCGTAGAAACGGAGGAGCAGGTTCGCGATTGTCGATTTCCCCACCCCACTCGGCCCCATCAGGGCCGCTTGTTGACCGGGAGCGATTGTAAACGAGACATCGTTCAAGACACTCTTGCCATTCCCGTAATCAAAAGAGACATGCTCGAAGACGATTTCCCCTTTCAGGCCAGGCGCGTGCACCGCCTGGGCGTCGTCCTGAATTTCTGGTTCCATCTCCAGGATCTCAGCGATCCGCTCAGCGCTGACCATCGCCTTAGAGGCCCTGGCGGACAGCCTGGCCAGGCCGCGGATCGGCTTGTACAGGTTGGTTTGGTAGGAAACAAAGACCAGGATATCGCCCGGTGTCATCCGACCCTTGAGCACCTGCAAGGAGCCCACGAGGATCACGGCCCAGGTGCCCACGGCAGTGATCAGCTCCACGAGCCGTGTGGCGGAAGCCTCCATCCGGGCAGTCCGGATGCTTTCTTCCAGGGTCTGACCGCTCTCGGTTTCAAATCGTTCCTCCTCATATCGCTCCCGACCAAAGGCCTGCACCACGGAGACCGCCGTGAGGATCTCACTGATTCGCGAGGCCGACCTCCCCTCGCTTCTGCGCTGGCTCTTGGCAGACGCCTTGATTTTTCGGTAGAGGTAAGACAGCGCGGAGAACAGCACTGGGAACGTCGCGAGGACGATGAGGCTTAAGCTCCAGTTGAGGGCGAACATGACGGCAAACATCCCGAAGAGGGTCAGCAGATAGCCGACCACGGTCAGGGCTGACTCCACAAAGACATCTTTCAGGGTGTTCGTATCGCCGGTGACCTTGATCAGAAGATCCCCGGACCGGGCCCGATGATGAAAGGAGAGAGAAAGCCGCTGGAGATGGACAAAGAGCTCTCGCCGGAGAGCGTAGACCATCTGGTAACCGATGCGTGAGGTGATGGCAAGCTGGGCGTAGGAGAACACGCCCTTGAGGACGGCGATGAGGACGATGGCGAGGGAGACCAGAGCCAGGGCGGGGAACTTTCCGCGTTGCAGCACGTCCCCTAAGAACGACAGCGAGGAGGGGGGGCGATGGTCCAACAACACGTAGTCGAAGATGATTTTGAGCGGCCAGGGGGCCAAGAGGCCTGCGAGGGTAAACCCGAGCATGCACAGGGCCGCGAGAAGGAGGCTCGCCTTTACCTGAAGCAGGTGGTTGATGACGACCTGCTTGAATCGGCTTCGTCGCCCTTGTCGCATCGCGTTTCTCATGCAAGAGGTTCGCGCAAGCCTTTATCGGACGTGCGCTCTCGGCGCGGTCTCTCAACTGAGTACAGCGGTCGCCTCCCTGCCCGGACCTGCGCGCCGGTAAGCACCTCCTGCAGCAGCCCGGGGAGCCTCCGCACGCCGCTGAAGTCCATCACCTCCTCGGCGGCCGTGGGGCGCTCGGCGTTTCCCATCAACCATGCGGAGATCGCCTGGGAGGTCAGGTCGGAAGGGTGAAGCATGTCCACCAGCCCAAGGGCGGCAAAGCGTGCCGCTCGGATGAGCTGCTCGGTCCGCGGCTCGGATCTGGGCACCACCAACGCCGGCTTGCGGTAGGCTAGGACCTCGCAGATCGTGTTGTATCCGCCCATCGCCACCACGCGGTCGGCTCGCTCAAGAAGGGGGCAGGGATTGGTTACGAACTCAAGGACGTGGGTGCGCGGATGCTGCGCGGCAAGCAACCTGAGTGAGTCCCTCGACTCCGCGGGCATGAGGGGGCCTGTGACCACCACGCCGGTTCCAGGCTTCGTTGCGCGCAGGAACGCTTCGGCGAGCGCCAAGCCGTCCCTTCCGCCCCCGACGAGACACAGGTTAATCGGTCTTGCGCAACCCTTCGGCAGGAGTGCATCGAAGAGCCAGCGGTCGGTCTCCCATTCGGGGTCGGCCACGTCCAGCGGATTCAGGTATCCCGTGAAGCGCACCCTCCGGGCGATATCCTCCGGGAAGCCGTACTCCCTGACCGCATCGTACACGTTGCGGTCCCCGTACAGCCAGATACGGTCGTAGTAGGCGCGGATGACGGAAGTGTACTCGCCCTTGTCCCACTCGCGGCGCACAGCCTCAGCATCGTCAAGGATCTCGCGGAGCCCCAAGACGACGCGGGCCCGCCCGCGCGCGCGGAGCATTTCCAAACTTGGCAGAAGCTCGTCGAAGATGCCCTGCGGAACCTTGTCCACAACCAGCACGTCCGCGTCAAACGAACGCAGCACGGCCGCAATCCCGCTGCTGCGGACCTTGATTAGATCAGCCATCGGGACGTCCAGCGACCGGGGAAAATAGCGCCCGTCAACGCCCTTGCCGAGCGACGGCAACGTCACGCAGTCAACGCCCGGTGGCATGGAGAACGCCGCCGCTTCGCGAACGCCCGAAAGGAGCAGGATGACGGGCGACTCCCCCCGCGCGCAGAGCGCCCGCGCGACGAGAAGGTTGCGCCTGATATGGCCCAGGCCCTGCGTGTCGTGTGAATAGAGGGCGATCCGGGGCCGGCGGCGGACGTTCCCGACCGACCAGTCCGGCGGGGAAGCCTTCGTGAAACTCGCCGGCTTCGACCCGGCGAACCCCACCTGTCGCGTGACGCCGAGCCGCGCCTCGCACAGTTCGATCAAGGACTGGGTGAACGGACGGCGTTCGGGGAACAGCGTGCTCAGGTAGACGTGCCGGACGAGCGTCAGCGTCGCATAGGCTCGGACCGCGGCGTGCGCCACCCCGGCCTGTTCGACGAACCGTTCCTCCATGGCGCGCTCCAGGTCCGCGAGGGCACCGGCGCCGCCGAGGGTTCGAAGACTCTGCTCCGTGACGTGACCCAGAAAGTTGCCGATATCGAGGGCCGGATCGCCCTCGCAGTAGAGGTCGAAGTCGAGCAGGAAAAGGCGCTCCCCGTCCACGATGACCTGGTCGGAGTAGAAGTCCCGGTGGATTCCGCACGTCGTCGGCTCCGGCGTCGCTCTACCCAGCCGGTCGGCGGCGTCGAGCAGCCGCGCGATTCGTCGCCCCCAAAGCGACCCAGCGGGAGCGACGGCAGGGAGCCGCGCCTTCAAGATGTTCAGCTCGTCCGCCATCGTGTGGCGCTGCGGGGCCGCGATCCCCGCACGGTGGACCTTGCATGCCGCCTCCGCGATCTTCCGGGCCAGCGCGACACCTGCGGGCGCCGCCAAGAGGTCGGTCGCAGGACGGCCGGGAACCTTGCGCTGGAGCCACATCCGGAATGCCGGGACGGTGCCGGCCGGCTCTGGGACTGAGATCCCATCCGGACTGTCGGATTGAAAGCCGGCCTTCCAGAACGCCTCGAGAAGCCGATAGCCGCTCTTGCCGTACCGCCGGACCCTCACCTTGCCAATCAGCACGACCGTCTCCAGCGCCGCGTCCGGCCGCTCCACGTCAACCTCGTATTCGATCACGCAGCGGCGCCCGGGCTTGTACCGAGTGACGCGGATCGCCCGTAGATGGACGACGCCGCGCTCTCCGGCCAGGCGCGGCAGCCGCCGCCCGAACTGGCGCTGCGCCTCCTCAGCGTCGAGCGCGAGCGCAAGCGAGGGCATTGCAGGGTCCGTAGCGACGCCGAATGGATCGATGACCGGAATGCTCACCGTCTTGCTCCCACACCCACCATGTCCGTCCACAGAGCGAGCAAGCAATCCACCTGGCGTGCGAGCGTGAACCGCTCCTCCACCCGCCGCCGCGCCTCCACACCCATCCGTGCCGCCAGCTCCGGGTCCCGAAGCAGCCGCGTGAGCGCATCGGCGAACCCGCCAGAGTCGCCGGGCGTTGTGAGGAAACCGGTGACGCCGTCTTCGATCAGCTCCGGGATGCCGCCCACTGCCGGCGCCACCGCTGGCACGCCGCAGGCCGCCGCCTCCATCAGACACACCGGCATCCCCTCGCTCGTGCTCGTCAGCGCGGCGATCGTCGCCCGCT
>VBOO01000147.1 GCA_005877505.1 Nitrospirota bacterium | reverse complement strand
TGCGCCTGGCGGATGACTATGGGAGAGCCCAAACACCCCTCGCCCCTCAGGGGAGAGGGCAGGGTGAGGGGACATGAGCATCTTCCGCGAATACGACATCCGCGGGATCGTGGGTAAGGACCTCACGGTCGAGCTGGCCGAGAAGATCGGGCGGGCTCACGGGTCCTTGGCCGTGCGCGCGGGCGCCAAGGCCATCGCCGTGGGACGCGACGGGCGAATGAGCGCACCGGTGATGCGGGAGGCTCTGCTGAAGGGTCTGCTGGGCTGCGGGCTCGATGTGGTGGATATCGGGGTCTGTCCGACGCCCTTGCTCTATTTCGCGCTCTTCACGCTGCCGGTGGGCGGCGGGGCGATGATCACGGCCAGCCACAATCCGCCCGAGTACAACGGCTTTAAGCTCTGCCTGGGCAAGGATTCCCTGCACGGGGCCGCGATCCAGTCCTTGAAGGCCGACATCGATCGCGGGCGGTTCGAAACCGGACAGGGGCGGGTGTCCGAGTACGCCATCATTCCGGACTACCTGGCCCATATTAAAAAAGCGTTCGCGCACGTGCACGCCGACCGGCTGCACGTCGTCGTGGACTGCGGCAACGGCATGGGCGGGCTCGTGGGCCCGGACGCCCTGCGCCTGCTCGGCTGCCGCGTGACCGGGCTGTATGAGGAGGTCGACGGCCGGTTCCCGAATCATCAGCCGGACCCCACGGTGGTGGCCAATCTGCAGGATGTCATCCGCAAGGTGCGCGAGACCGGTGCGGATGTCGGGATCGCCTACGACGGGGACGCCGATCGGATCGGCGCGGTGGACGAGAAAGGGCAGATCCTCTGGGGCGACAAGCTCATGGTGCTGTTCTCCCGGGATATCCTGAAGGAGAAGCCGGGCGCCACGATCATCTCCGAAGTCAAGGCGTCTCAGGTCTTCTATGATGACGTCGCCAAGCACGGCGGCCGGGCCATCATGTGGAAGACCGGCCACTCCGTGATCAAGGCCAAGCTTAAGGAAGAGCGCGCAGCGCTGGCCGGCGAGCTGTCCGGGCATATCTTCTTCGCCGACCGGTACTTCGGATACGACGACGCCATCTACGCGTCGTGCCGCTTGCTCGAGATCCTCGCCAAGGCCGGCCGACCGCTCTCCACGCTGCTCACCGATCTGCCCTACACGGTGGCCACGCCGGAGATCCGCGTGGACTGTCCCGATGACGTCAAGTTCCAGGTGGTGGAAAAGGCCAAGAAGCAGTTGGCCCGCGAGCACAAGATCATTGACATCGACGGGGTTCGGGTTCTCTTCCCCGACGGCTGGGGGCTGATCCGCGCCTCGAACACCCAGCCGGCTCTGGTCCTGCGTTTCGAAGCCACCTCCGAGCCGGCCTTGAAGCGGATCCGGGAGATTGTCGAATCCCAGGTCAGACAATACGTCGCCGGAGGACCGGCGAAACATTGATTGTAGGGGCACGGCATGCCATTGATTGTAGGGGCACGGCATGCCGTGCCCCTACGAAGGAATGGTGATGGAACGACTCCTAAAGAAAATTACGGACCGCACCGCCCACGTGGCCGTCATCGGGTTGGGCTATGTCGGCCTGCCGCTGGCCGTGGGATTTGCCAAGACGGGCTATCACGTGACCGGCATAGACGTGGACGCGGGACGGGTGGGACGCCTCAAGAAGGGCGACAGCTACATCCAGGATGTGCCATCCTCCGAGCTCCGACCGCTCGTCGAAGCCGGTCGGTTCAACGCCACCACAGAGTTTGCCCCCCTGGCCGAGGCCGACGCCTGTTGCATCTGCGTGCCGACACCCTTGAACAAGACCAAGGACCCCGACGTGTCCTTCATCCTGCAGGCCGCGCGCGCGGTCAAGACAGGATTGCGCGCGAGCCAACTGATCGTGCTGGAGAGCACGACGTATCCGGGCACCACCCGGGAACTCCTCCTGCCGATGCTGGAAGAGAGCGGCCTGAAGGTCGGTGTGGACTTCTGCCTGGCGTTCTCGCCGGAGCGCATCGACCCTGGCAATGCCACCTATCGCCTCAAGAACACGCCGCGCGTGGTGGGGGGGATCACGCCCACGTGCCGGCAAGCGGCCGTCGCGCTCTATAGCCAGGTGGTGGACAAGGTGGTGCCTGTGTCGTCCACGGAAGCAGCGGAGATGACGAAGCTCCTGGAGAACACCTTCCGGATCGTCAACATCGGGCTCGTGAATGAAATCGCCATCATGTGCGATCGGCTCGGGATCAATGTCTGGGAAGTCGTCGAGGCGGCTTCCACCAAGCCGTATGGGTTCATCCCGTTCTACCCGGGACCGGGGCTGGGCGGGCACTGCATCCCGGTGGATCCCCACTACCTGTCCTGGAAGCTCAAGACGCTGAACTATCGGGCCCGGTTCATCGAGCTGGCCGGGGAGATCAACGCGGAGATGCCGCAATGCGTAGTGAGTAAAGTCACGGATGCCCTCAACCGGCTCCAGAAGAGCGTCAACGGCTCCTCGATCCTGGTGCTCGGGGTCGCCTACAAGCGCGACATCGACGATGTCCGCGAGTCGCCGGCCTTGGACATCATCAAGCTGCTCTGCGACAAGGGCGCCCGCGTAAGCTGGCACGACCCGCACGTGACGGCGCTCAAGGGCTTTGAGCAGCTCGCCCGTGTGCCGGCTGTAGACGCCGAGACGCTTGCGCGAGCGGACTGCGTCGTGATCGCCACCGACCATACGACCTACGACTGGGACGCCGTCGTCAAACATGCGCGTCTAGTGGTAGACAGCCGCAACGCCACGCGCCAGGTCACGGCGGATCGCCACAAGATCGTGCGACTTTGAAACGGGGACAGGCGACTTTTCATGTGGCGTGTCGCTGTACACAAGGTCATCACCAAGAGCTTATTGAAAAGTCGCCTGTCCCCGTTTCTGGCGGTCCTGCTCGTCTTCCTCCAGCCACCTGTCGCTGCTCCATCACACGATCCTGCGTCGGCCCACTTCAAGGTCGGCGAGCGGCTGACCTACGCGTTGAAATGGGGAGTCATCTCCGCCGGCACTGCCATGTTGGAGGTCTCGGAGCGCCAGACCATGGCCGGCCGTCCGGTGGTGAAGCTCGTCCATACCGCGCGGTCCAATGAGTTCATCTCGGCCTTCTATCCGGTGAACAACCGTGTCGAGACGTTGCTGGACGAAGAAGCGGGCTACCCCCACCGCCTCCTGTTCAAGCGGCGGGAGGGCCGGCGCAAGAACGACATTGAAGTGGTCTTCGACCAGGCCGCGCACCGGGCGACGGTGACGAAAGACGGGAGTACCGAGACGATGGAGGTGCCGCCCGGCGTCCAGGACACCCTCTCCGTGGTCTATTTTGCTCGGACGCTCCCAACGCTGGGGGTCGGATCGTCCACGATCATCTATGTCAACCACGACAAGAAGAACTACCGCCTGGAGCTGCGGGTCGAAGGGGCGGAACGGATCAAAGGCGCCCTCGGCGAGTTCGACACCATCCGCATCCTCGCGATCATGCCGTTCAAAGGCCTCTTCCTGAACGAGGGCAATATCCGATTGTGGGTCACCAACGATGCGGCTCGGGTTCCCGTGCTCATGAAATCCAAGGTGCTCATCGGGTCTGTCTCCGCCATGCTGACCAAGGTGGAAGGCGTCACCCTGACCGCCCGGCCCTGATTCACCGCCATGAATCGAGCCATTGCTGAGGTCGTATCAAGCCGATATAATCACCCCCACCCATCCCTCCCCCCTCGAGGGGGAGGGTAATGGGGGCTCGCGAGTACACCATTATGGGACGCACCGGCATCACGCTTACCCGGTTCATCATCGAGACTCAGGCCGGGCACCCGGCCGCCACCGGCGAGTTCTCCGCCCTGCTGGCCCAGATCGGCCTGGCGGGGAAGCTCATCGCCCACGACCTGCGGCGCGCGGGCCTGATCCAAATCCTGGGGACCACGGGGGGCGTCAACGTCCAGGGGGAAGCCGTCAAGAAGCTGGACGAGATCGCCAACGAGACCTTCATCAAAGTCTTCCAGTACAGCGGGCTGGTGTGCGCGCTGGCTTCAGAGGAGATGGAGAAGCCGGTCCAGCTTCCCGAGAACTGGCCCCATGGTAAGTACATGCTCCTGTTCGATCCCCTCGACGGGTCGTCCAACACCGATGTCAACATGCCGCTGGGCGCGATCTTCTCCATCCTGCGCTACGAGGGGAAAGGCGGGCTGCCGTCCGCGCCGGAACTCGTCCGCAAGGGGACGGAGCAGGTGGCGGCCGGCTATTTGATGTACGGGTCCAGCACGATGCTGGTCTTCACGTCCGGCCAGAGCGTCAATGGGTTCACGCTGGACCCCGGGATCGGGGAATACCTGCTCTCACATGAAAACATCCGGATGCCTGCCCGGGGCAAGGTCTATGCCGTCAACGAGGGCAATTATCACAAATGGCCGGCTGGCA
>VBOO01000156.1 GCA_005877505.1 Nitrospirota bacterium | reverse complement strand
CCCACGCTCTTGGCAGCCGCCGCGACCGCGGTCCGTAGCGATACATCGAGATGCCCGCCGAAATGCGAATCCGTCACAACTTCGGGACCGGTCCCTCCAGACACATAGCTGACGGCCATATCCGTGAGCACAATTTCACCGCTATTGGCCGCGTACGCCATAGGCTGGTCAGGCTTGGCAGAGTATTGGTTTATCATGAGGACCGGAACCCGCAGGCTGGTGGCCGGGAATGGTTGCGGGGCCCTAAGTGGTTCGATCTCAACGACAGGCAGAGGGGTCACGGCCTGAACAGGCAACGTCGCCAGGGCTTCAGGAAGAGTCGGATCTGGAGCAGATGAAACAGAAGCCACGGACGCCACAGGTGCCTGGTGGAGTCCTCTCATCACCGGTGTGATGCTCTCCGTGGCTAGGTCCTTAGCGTTATCCTTCTTGACTTTGATGAGGCGACAGTCAGGACCGCCTCCCCGGTCGCTATAGAGGCTTGTTCCATTCGGTTGCATGCACAACCAGACGTCCGCAAACGCCACAGGGGGTGTGAAACCGAGGCCGAGGGCGAGACATATGAGCGAGGAAGTGATTTGCTGTCGCACGATGGTCCTAAAAGGCAGCAATTTCAGTGCCTTTCTACAGTGATGGGCCAGGTCGTGCCCTCCGTGATCGTAACCCATGAATTCATTTAACATAACATTTACCTTGGCAAGCGCGAGTAAGGATGCAAGCCTCTGGGGATATGGAGGAAATTCCTATCTCCTTGGATAGTGAGCTTATCCCTTCAGATAGGCCCCGCCCGCCGTCAGCTCATCACCGCTCCTTCAGAAGCCGAAGAGACATGTCGGCCGTATTTGGCCATGACGCCGGAGGTATAGCGAGGCACCGGCGGTTTCCACTTGCTGAGCCGGGCCTTGATTTCTCTCTGGGGCAGTTCAACGTTCAGCGTGCGGGCGGGCACATCGAAGACGATGATGTCGCCGGATTTGAGCGCCGCGATGGGGCCTTTCTTTGCCGCTTCCGGAGCGACATGGCCGGCCATCAGTCCATGCGTGGCGCCTGAGAATCGACCGTCGGTGAGCAGGGCGATGGCCCCCCCCAAACCCGTGCCGACGATCGCGGCCGTCACGCTCAACATCTCACGCATGCCTGGGCCGCCTGCCGGCCCTTCGTAGCGGATCACCACCACATCGCCTTCCTTGATCTGCCTGGTCATAACGGCGGCGAAGGCGTCCTCCTCACGGTCGAAGACCCTGGCCGGGCCTCTGAACGACGTCATCGCATGCCCTGCCACTTTCACGACGCAGCCGTCCGGCGCGAGGTTCCCTTTAAGAATAACCAGCCCCCCAGTCGGCGCAACCGGAACGGACAGCGGCCGGACGACCTGCTGCCCCGGCGTCTCGCTCGCCTGTCGCGCTTCTTCGCCAATCGTCCGACCCGTGACCGCGAGCTGATCGGCATGCAAACGGTGGGCGTCTAGCAGCCGCTTGGCGACCAGCGTCGTGCCGCCCGCCGCGTAGAGATCGGCTGCCATGAAGCGGCCCCCCGGCTTGAGATCGGCTAACAATGGTACCTTCCGGTTGATCTTGTCGAAGTCGTCAATGGTTAATCGCACGCCGGCTTCCCGCGCGACGGCCAGCAGGTGCAGCACGGCATTTGTGGAGCCCCCGGTGGTGGCGACAGCGGCGATGGCGTTCTCCAGGGCCTTGCGCGTGATGATCTGGCGCGGGCGCAGGTCCTTCCGCAGCAGCTCCATCACGAGCTGGCCGCAGCGGAACGCGACTTCATCCTTACGCGGGTCCATCGCCGGCACGCCGTTGAAGCCCATCGGAGAGATACCCAGGAACTCGAACGCGATCGCCATCGTATTCGCGGTGAACTGGCCGCCGCAGGCGCCGGCCCCTGGGCAGGCATGGTTCTCCAGATCGCGCAGCTCCGCCTCCGTCATCGTGCCAGCCGCGTGCTTCCCAACCGCCTCGAAAACATCCTGGATCGTGACGTCGTGCCCCTGGAACTTACCGGGCATGATCGAACCCCCATACAACATCAGCGACGGCAGGTTCAGCCGGGCCAGCGCCATGACCGTGCCGGGGATTGTCTTGTCGCAGCCGGACAGCGCCACCACCGCGTCGAACAGGTGCCCGCGGGCGACAAGCTCGATGGAGTCTGCGATCACTTCGCGGCTGATCAGTGAGGCTTTCATGCCTTCCGTGCCCATGGCGATGCCATCGGAGACCGCAATCGTGTTGTACTCGATGGGAGTCCCTCCCGCCGCGCGAATGCCGGCCTTCACCTTTTCGGAGAGTCGCCGGAGATGGTAGTTGCAGGGCATGACCTCGATCCAGGTATTGGCCACCCCCACCAGTGGGCGTGACAGGTCGTCATCGGTGAACCCGACGGCCTTGAGCATGGCACGGGCCGGCGCTCGACCCGGCCCCTCTACAAGATCACGGCTTCTGCGTTTCGGCTGGTTGTTTGTCATGTGGTCTCCGTAGCAAGCGGTTTGCGTCGGCAAAGACTCTTTCCGAAAGCCATTCTTATCGCATTCGCGCTATTCAGTCCAGAAACAAGCTAGGCTGACAGCTTCGACCCGAGCCAGCGTACATAGCCCGGCGCCAGGATCACGGGAACGACGAACAGGACAACCAGGCTGAGCGCCAGGCCCGGCGGTTCCGCCAGCACTCTGGTTGCGGCCGCGCACAGGACATCGTACCACGCGATGCCCAGACCGAGCATGATGAGGCACAGGCGGCGCGTGACCTGCGGGAAGCCCGCGACCACGTTGATCACGCGGGGCGTCACCGTCATGGCATAGACGACGGCGAGCCCCAGGTCTTGGAGCGCCCCACCTGCCCAGTCGTGCATGGGCGCCAGCCTGTTCTCTCCACGTCCGAGGAGAAATATCGCCACCGCGTCATAGGCGAGCAGCGCCAGCAGACAGGGACCTGCGACCAGCAGCGGACTGATTAACCACCGATGCATAAATTGGAAATCCTTTTCATTTCAAGGCATTACAATATTACCTGATATCTGGGTTATACTTGAAGTGACAGGAGAGGAAAAGCGACCCGAGAGAAGGTGGAGAAATGCAGCGTCTTACCATTCCTAAGCGGGTTCAACTGCCTTTCGGCTATGTCGTGACGATCAAGCAAGTTACGGACGGCGAGATGGAGGAGATCGTCGAGGACGGAACCGGCGAGTCGGTGGACGGGTACTGGGATCCTGACGAGCGCGTGTTATATATCCGAAAGTCCCTCCCGATCCGCCGACGTCGTTATATCCTCGCCCACGAACTCGGTCACGCCTGGAACGATTGGCAGCACCATGCGATGGATAATGGGATTGCCTCCAACTATTAACAGTCCCGCGTAATCACAGGAAGAGATACTCCTACAGACCGGACGATCTCATTCTCAGGGACCGGTCATGGGTCCTGTGGTTGCCGTATGAAACTCGGCAACTCTCGGGCGAACCAGACTGGCAAAGTCCTGGTATCGGAGCTTCACGGCCTCGTGGCGCGTCCCGGCCTGAAAGACAATCTCCTCGTCCATCGTGAGGGACTGGTCTACAGTCACCTCCAAGCCGTAGAGATTACCGAATGGCGGCATGGCACCGAGTTCGCAATCGGGGAATAATTCGTTGAACTCTGCTTCGGTCGCCAACCGCACGTGGCTGGTCCTAAAAATCTCCTTGAGTCTTTTGGGATCCACCTTCCGGTTAGCCGAGAGCACCATCATCACGAAGCGTTCGTCCGCTTTCACCATGACCACTTTGGCCAGTTCCTTCCCTGGCACATGGAGGGCCTGGGCCAGCTCCGGCGCCGTAAACGTTTCCTTGTGGGTCAAGACCTTGTAGGGAACCTTCTCGCGTTCCAAATAGTCTTTCAGTCTTTTCAGGATACTCATGACCGACTCCTTTCATTCGGAAGGTTCACCATAGTCTGGTCGAGACGGAGGAAAGAACCAACGTCAGTGATCGAGCCCTGTATGTGAGCGCGATGATTAATCATCGAGGCTGCGCGGGGCCATCCGGTCCTTCTGGAACGCGAACATGCCGTCCAGGTGTACGAACATGGCAATCAGAGTCAGCAGGATGCCGCCCTCAAACCATCCTTCCGGGCCCAATTTCCACGTATGGTTCGTCAGGCTCGCCAGGAGGCCCAGCACCCCACACACAAAGCCAATCGCAGCCCCGATGCGGGCAATCATCGTGCGCTTCAATCCCACATTCCTCATCGCAAACCCCTTTTTGTGTTATTCGTGACACGCGTCACTTCCACTGTGGCAGGACACCCTTCCGTTCCATCTAAATAGCGCAGCAGTGGCAAGGCTAGGCCACCAGTCGGGACCTGTCAAGTGCGGCCGTTGTCCATCCCAAGAAAATCTGTGGAAGTTGTAACTAGAGGACCTGGGCAGGTTTAAGGGGGCAAGTCATTTCACCGTCACCGTCGGTGTCGTCCCCGGTCGCTGGTACGTATTGTTGATGAAGAACCGCACCTCGTAGGTCCCTGGCGTATTCGGTAGCGTGAACGGGACCGTCGCCGTCGTGAGCCCCACCGCCGGGGCACTCTTCGTCCCGTTCAGGAAGAACCAGTCCAGATAGGCACTGTCCGCGGCCCCCGTTGGATAGAGCGCGAGCCAGTCCTTCGGGTTGCCCGGCCCGCTCGTCACCCCCACGATCACCGTCGCGCCGGGCGCCACGGTGATCGCCACACTGCTGCCGTTCACCGTCGGCGGGGGCGGCGGCACCACCGTCACCGGCGGCGTGGTCACCAGCCGCTGGAACGTGTTATTGGCGAAGAACCGCACCTCGTAGGTCCGTGGCGTATTCGGTAGCGTGAACGGGACCGTCGCCGTCGTGAGCCCCACCGCCGGGGCACTCCTCGTCCCGTTCAGGAAGAACCAGGCCAGATAGGCACTGTCCGCGGCCCCCGTTGGATAGAGCGCGAGCCAGTCCTTCGGGTTGCCTGGCCCGCTCGTCACCCCCACGATCACCGTCGCGCCGGGCGCCACGGTGATCGCCACACTGCTGCCGTTCACCGTCGGCGGGGGCGGTTGCACGGTCACCGTGACTGCGGCTGAGGTCGCCGGATTGCCCGCTGCGTCCCGGGCC
>VBOO01000155.1 GCA_005877505.1 Nitrospirota bacterium | reverse complement strand
AAAGCTGAAAGACCCGGACCAGTTGCTCCTCGGTGACTCCATAGGTCAGGTAGTCGTACTGAGTCATCTGCTCCTCTGTCAGCGTGATCCCGTACAGCTCCCGGAACATGGCCCGCAGGCAGGCGTCCGATTGGGCCAGCACGTTGTCGATGTCCACACCCAGAATTGGCCTTGCGCGTCTTCTCATGCGTGGCCGCCTCCCGCCAACTCCTTTAATGCTGCATTGGCAAGACGACGGACATCTGCGTTGGCGTCCTTGAGCGCGACGGTGAACGCGGGCCTGGCGGCCTCGCCTCCAAACTTGCCCAACCGGAACGCCGCTTCGATGCGCACGGCAGGATTGGGATCGTTGGTCAATACCTTGCTGAGCGGGACGACCGTCTCCGGGTCGGCGATCTCACCCAGCGCAGCCACAGCCCACCGGCGGACACGAGCGTCCCGATCGGCCAGCAGCTTCATCAGGACGGGAACAGCCGTGTGCGCTTCCATGCCGCCGAGCGAGGCGGCGGCCAGGCGCTTCGCATCGGCCGGGGTCGCTGGCTCTTGCAGCCGTTCGAGCAGCAGCTCGATGCCGGCTTGCGTGTCGCCTGTGAGCCCGAGCGCCATTGCCGCCGCTTCGCGCACTCCGGGGTCGGGGTCGAACAGCAGCGACGCGAGGGGCGAGCGGTCCGGCCCCACCGCGTCTTCGCCGATCATGCCCAGCGCCCATGCGGCAGTCCGGCGCACGCCGGCATCCGGATCTCGTAGGGCTTCCACGAGCGCCTGGACCGCTTCCTTGCGCGCGATCTTTCCGAGAGACTGCGCGGCGGTGCGCCGAAGCTCCGGGTTCGAATCTTTCAACAGCGCGATAAGGCGCGGCAGGACCTGCTCCGGAGAAGGGCCCGCATAGTCCGTGGACACAATGCAGCCGGCGAAGCCCAGACTGATAGGGAGGAGCGCCCAGAAGAGACAGAAGGCGCGAGCGTGGATCGGCATTTATTTCGGCGGTTCTTCGACCTTGGGGGTTTCCTTCACGGAGTCGATCGAGGACTGGATCTCTTTTTGCGCGGCTTCCACTTCCGCCTTGATCGTGTGCATGGACGGATCGATGGCGCGGCGCACGTCATTGGCGGCCTCGCGGAAGGTGCGCAGCGCGTCGCCGATGCCTGACCCGAGCTTTTCCAGGTCCTGCGGGTTTGGAGCCTTGCTGGTGGGGGCTGCCGGCGGAGGCTGCATGCCGGCCGCTTCCAACGCCTGGCGATCCATCGTGGGCACGTACGCCTCCGACTGCTGGGCCGGCTGTTGCTTGGCCTTCATGGCAGCCTGCTGCGCCATGACGCGGTCGACGGCGGCCTTGTTTACAACGGCTTTGAAGCCGGAAGGCTGCGCCGGAGCCGCAGGGGCCGCGCCCGGTGTTCCAGCGCCTGGCGTTCCGGCAGGCGATGGCGGCGGTGCGACAGGAGGCGGCGTGACCGGTTTCCAAGCCTGCTGGGCCATCATGTATGCGGTCGTCCCTGGGGTCGCGGCCGGTCCCATCTGCGGTGGAACTGGCGGCGGTGCTGCGGTCGCGGCCTGTTGCGGGGTAGGCTGGCCGGTCGGCGGTGGAACGGGTTGGGACCCGCCAGAGACGACCTGCGCGTCCACCGCCTGCGCCTGCTCCGGGGCCTGAGGCAATGGTTCGACCTCGCGCATCTCCTTCTTGAAGCCCTTGAGGGCTTTGCCCACGCCTTCGCCGATCTTCGGCAGCTTGCCCGCTCCGAAGACGATCAGGACGATCGCCAGGATCAGGATCAGCTCTGTCACGCCCATCGTTCCAAACATACGGGTACTCTAACACGCAGGCTCCAAGCGGTGTCAAGGAATTGTGGGGTTTTTCCTCTTCCCTGGAGGGAGAGGATCAAGGTGAGGGGGACTCAAATCGGGGACAGATTTATTTTTCCTTTATGTGCTCGTTGGGGGGTTGGACAGGCCTCGCTCGACACGAAAAATAAATCTGTCCCCGATTTAGTCCACACGCGGTGCAACCCGGTGATTCAGACCTTCTATCGGCGCTTGTGTGCAGCCGGAAAAGCCAAGAAGGTTGCCCTCACGGCGTGCATGCGCACACTGCTGACGATCCTCAATGCGATGCTGAAACATCGGACTCCGTGGCACGCTGAGAGGCTTCAGTGTGCTTGACATTCAACACAGTTGCTCCCTCGGTGGGGAGAGGGTAATTATGTCGCTAAGATTGGCACGATGGCGGTTTGGATGGGCACGCCGGTGACGAGGGCGTCGGTCTCGGTCAGGTAGACGTCCACTTCGCTCCGAATGCCGAATTCGCCGGGGAGATAGATGCCGGGCTCGATCGAGAAGCATGTGTGCGGGAGCAGACGGCGTCCGTCCCGGGTCTCGAGGTTGTCGATATTGGCGCCATTGCCGTGGACTTCTTCGCCGATCGAGTGCCCGGTGCGGTGGAGGAACCTGTCCTCGTATCCTGCCTGCCGGATCACACGGCGGCATACGTCGTCCACGTCCCCGCCTCGTGGGAAGCGGCCCGCGCGCACTTCCTGCTGGACGAACGCGATGGCGGCGTCGCGCGCACTCGCAACGATCCTGAAGATCTCGGCGTGGCGGGCCGGCACGGCCTCACCGACATAACCGGTCCAGGTGATGTCCCCGTACATGCTGCCCGGCGCCGTGTTTTTCGCCCACAAGTCGATCAGTACTAGGTCCCCGCGCCGGATCGGCGACGAGCCGTGCTCCGGGGGAGAATAATGCGGGTCAGCGGCGTGGGCGTTGGCGGCGGCGATGGGCGGCGCGTGGGTGTGCATGCCGCGCGCGATTATGCGGGCCAGAATGTCCTGCTGGAGGTCGCGCTCGGTGAAGGTCGCGCCGCGGGCGATCTCCTCTCGGATGCGCGCGAACGCTTCATCCACGATCTGCCGCAGCTTGGTGGCCGCCTCGCAGTGCGACGCATACTGGTCCTTCGTCCAGACCGCTTCGAACCGCTGCACGAGGTCGGCCGAGGTCACGACCTCCACGCCGAGCGAGCGGACGAGCTCGATGGTGCCGGCGTCCACGCGCGAGATGTACGGGATCGCATTCAGGGGCGAATACTGCATGGCGACCTTGGGCGATCGTCCAAGCGACGAGAGCATCTGGCGCAGGTGTTCGTGTTGCTCCTGCCACGAAAGATAGAGTCGGCTTTCGCCCGGCACATCGTCCAGCGAGTGTGGTTCGATCTTATGCAAGATTTTGGTCGGCGTTCCCTTCGCCGGAATCAGGTAGTACCAGCGCCGGGTCATGTGGCGGTTGGGGTCGAGCTTCAGGATGCGGGCGGCCAGGGGGTCGCTGCCGCGAAAGTCATAGAACAGCCAGCCGTCGAGGCCGGCGTCATGAAGGGCTTGCTGGATGGCGGCGATGTGGTCGGCGGCTTGCATGAAGAAAGAGTATACAGTACTCTGCGGCGCGATGACCGAGGAGTTTCGCATCACGTTCTTCTTCGGGCCGGAAGCAGCGCTGGACCGCCACGGCGTAGTGCGATGCGTGTTCAACGTCAAGAAGCGAAGCTGGAAGGGGGGTGTCCAAGTGACGGTCGAGCTTGCGGCGGCCCAACTCGAACGAATTCGGGACTTCGGGCAATTGGGTGAGCTCCTCGAGATGATCCGCGCGAAAGTGGAGCCTGAGACGTTCGCCGAGTATGAGCTGCGGGCCCGTGACCTGTTCACGCAGCAGGTCTGCCGGGCCAAATTGGACCTGGCCATCCGGGCCGGGATCACCCAGGAGAACCAGACGATCCCAGCCGAGACGTTTCAGTCTGAGCTGGATGAGCAGGCGAGGGCGAGGACCGACGCGATCAGGCAGGCGATCTTGACGGAGTTGGACGTGTAACCCCTCACCCCTCCCTCTCCCCATGACCCGTTGCATTCTGAGGAGCAACGGGTTCCCCGAGAGGATGAAGGTGAGGGGGCTTGAGCGAAACATGTGATGGCTAGAGTCAGCCCTTCCGACTCATACAAGAAGACCGAACGGGCGATGTGGGGTCAGTTCTCCTGTCGCTACACCGAAGTCGTCCTGCCGGAATTCCGTCAGTTCGGCCGGCGACTGATCGAGCTGGCCGGGATCCGCTCTGGCATGTGGGTGCTGGATGTGGCCACTGGGCCTGGCGAGCCTGCCCTCACCATCGCCCGCCGCGTGGGACCGCGCGGCTTGGTGGCGGGCGTGGACTTCTCCCCTTCCATGTTGCGGCGGGCCCGTACCCGGGCGCGTACCCTCGGCGTGGGAAACGTCCAATTCCACGAGATGGACGCCGAGCGCCTCAGCTTTCAGGATCTGACGTTCGACCGGGTGGTCTGCCGGTTCGGGCTCATGCTGATGCCGAACGCCGAGCGCGCGCTCGCGGAGATGCACCGCGTGCTGGTCCCGGGCGGGCTCGTCGCCGTCGCAGTCTGGAGCGCGCAGAGCAGGGTCAACACGCTGGGGATCGTCCGAGGCGCCCTCGAACGCTACGACGCGTTCCACCCGCCTCCCGGCGCTCCCGATTTTTTCCGCTTCGGCCAGGCAGGG
>VBOO01000154.1 GCA_005877505.1 Nitrospirota bacterium | reverse complement strand
TACGACCGCCGGACGCTTGAAGGCATCGCCGAGGTGGCGCTCCGCCACGACTTGCTTATCATCTCGGACGAGATCTATGAGAAACTGCTGTACGACGGGCTCGCGCACGTGAGCATCGCCTCGCTCGGGCCCGAGGTCCAGGCCCGCACCGTCGTGGTGAACGGCGTGTCCAAGGCCTACGCGATGACCGGGTGGCGGATCGGCTACGCCGCGGGGCCGAAGGACCTGATCACCGCCATGACAACGGTGCAGAGCCAGAGCACGTCCAACCCCACGTCCATCGCCCAGAAGGCGGCGGTCGCGGCGCTGAACCAGGGCGACGCGTTCATCAAGGAGATGGTCGCGGAGTTCGACCAGCGGCGGCGGGTCATGGTAGAACGGTTGAACAAGATCCCGGGTGTGACCTGCACGATGCCGAACGGCGCATTCTACGCCTTTCCGCACGTCGGCCGGCTGATCGGCCGGCGGGGACCCGAGGGCCCGCTCGCTTCAACGACCGCGCTTACGGCTTATCTCTTACAACAGGCCCGGACCGTCATGGTCCCGGGTGAGGCCTTCGGCGCCCCGGAGCATGTGCGCATCTCCTACGCCACGAACGTGCCGAAAATCGTCGAGGGACTGAACCGCATCGAGGAGGCCGTCCGCCGGCTGAAGTGAGGGGATTGACGGAAGCGGGGAGAGGACTTACAGAAAACAGCACGATGCCGATCTACGAATACGGATGCGAGGCGGGGCACCGCTTTGAAGTCAAACAGAAGATGAGCGATCCTCCGCTCACCCGGTGCCGGGTGTGCGCGCGGCCGGTGTCCAAGCTCATCTCCGCGCCAGCTCTCTCGTTTAAGGGAACCGGCTGGTACGTGACAGACTATTCGAACAAGCTCAAGCCGCCGGCCTCCGAGGGGAAGCCGGAAGGCACCGCCAGTTCTTCTTCCTCTAGCACCCCCTCACCGTCCCCGTCCGACGGCGCCAACGGGTCCGGCTCCAGCCCCACCAAACCGTCAGGCTCTTCCGGCTCCTGACCCGCGGCAGCGAGCCCGGTTCTATCTCTTGTTCTTGGCCTTGACCGGCCTGGTTGTACTCTTCACTTTGGCCTGGGCGTCCGCCAGCGCCGTCTGAAGCTGATCCACCCGGGCTTTGAGGTCGGCTTGGGCTTTCGTCATCTGATCAGACTGGGCCCTGCAGTCCTCAGCCGTTTGGGACACTTCCGTCACCTTCTTGAGCAAGGCGCTCTTTTCCGCCTCCACGGCTTTCACCTTCGTCTCCAGTTCCCCAATCTGCTGTTGCAGGGCCGGCGGCCACCAGTCGCACCCGCTCATCCCGATCAGGCATCCAGCCAGCGCAATCGCTCCGACTCCCCGTGCTGTGTCGCTCATTCGTTCCTCCTCTAGGTTGACGCCCCGTACGCCGGTCACAGGCGAGACCCCTGCTCTTCGGACACCTCCGGCGGCGCCTCCCGTCCTGCTGGCGCCCCGCGTCCGATCTGAAACTTCTCCAGCCGGTATTGCATCGTCTTGTACGTCAAGCCCAGCATCTTCGCCGCCTTGGCGATCACCCCGTTGCTCCGTGCCATCGCCGTCTCCAGAAGCTTGCGTTCGAACTCCTCGAGAGAAAAGCCCTCGGCCGGCAGCTCGAAATCAACCTGGGAGAGCGGAGTCACGCGCGCCCGCACTCCTGCCGGGAGATCGCCGACATCGATCCGCTCGGCATCGCACAGCAGGACCGCGCGCTCGATGACGGATTCCAGCTCCCGAACGTTGCCAGGCCACGGGTAGTTCATCAGCAGGCGCAACGCCCCGTTCGTCACGCCCTTCACGGTCTTGCCTGAGGCGGCGACGTACTTCTTCAGGAAATGGCCGATCAACTCCGGAATGTCCGTGGCCCGCTCCCGCAGCGCCGGGACGTGGATCGAGACCACATTGAGCCGGTAGTAGAGGTCTTCCCGAAAGATGCCCTGCTTGATGGCTGCCGCCAGCTTGCGGTTCGTGGCCGCCACCACCCTCACGTCCACCTTGATGTCTTCCCGCCCACCAATCCGGCGGATTTCCTTCTCCTGGAGCACGCGGAGCAATTTCGCCTGGAGGGGGAGACCCAAGTCGCCGATTTCATCCAGGAACAGGGTGCCCTGGTCAACCGCTTCGAAGAGGCCGATCTGGCGCGCCTGGGCCCCCGTGAAGGCCCCTTTTTCGTGCCCGAACAGCTCGCTCTCGATCAGGGTCTCAGGCACGGCCGCGCAGTTGAGCGCCCGGAACGGACGGGACGCGCGTGGGCTGTGCGCGTGCAGGGCCCGCGCGACGAGCTCTTTGCCGGTGCCGCTCTCGCCCGTGATGAGGACGGTCGCCTGGCTGGGGGCCACCTTCTTGATGGTGCGGGACACCTCCTGCATCAGGGGATGGTGGCCGATGATGTTCTCGACTCTGAATGTATCGAAGAGCTGTTGCTGGAGCCGCTGATTTTCCTTGACGAGGTGCAGTCGTTCGAAGGCGCGCGCGATCGTGATCAGCAGCTCTTCCCGGTCCACCGGCTTGGCGAGGTAATCGAAGGCGCCCTTCTTCATCGCCTGGACTGCGGACCCGATCGTGCCGTAGGCCGTGACGAGGATGACGAGCGCCTCGGGATCGAGCTTCATGAGCTCCTCCAGCAACACCAGGCCGTCGCGCTCCGGCATCGAGAGGTCGGTCAGGACGACGTCCGCCTGATGGCTCCGGTATGCGGAGAGGGCCTGTGAAACGTTGGACGCAGCCTCGACCGTGTACCCCTCGCCTTCCAGGATCACCGTCAGGATGTCCCGCTGGGGTTTCTCGTCATCCACGACCAGGACGTGGCCGGCAGTGGTCATGCCGCCACCTCAATGCGTTCCACCGGCAGGCTGATGACCACGACGGTGCCTTCATTCGGGCGGCTGTGGACGCTGATCCGGCCCCGATGCTCCTCCACGATCTTCTTGGTGATCGCCAGCCCCAGACCGATCCCCAGCTTCTTGGTCGTGAAATACGGATCGAAGATGCGGCTGAGGTCTTCCTCGCTGATGCCAGGTCCGGTATCCGAGATGATGATCTCGATAGTCCCGTTGGGCTCAGGAGCGTGCCCCTCGCTCCTCGCCTGGATGCAGTGCTGGGTGGTGACTCGCAGGCGCCCGCCAGCGGGCATTGCCTGAATGGCGTTCAGCACCACGTTCATGAGGCAGGTTTTGATCTGCACCGGGTCGGCCTGCAGGCGCGGGATGGGGGTCGGTTCGGACACCTCGATGGCGATCCCCTGCTCGACGGCCTTCTGGTTCGCGAGGCCGACCACTTCCCGGAGCAGCGCCACCAAGTCCACATCGCTCTTGTTGAGCGCCAGCGGCTTCCCAACCGTGAGAAAATTTTCGATCATGCCGTTCAACCGGTGGATCTCGGCCTTGATATTGGACATCAGCGCCACCACCTCAGCGGCACATTCGGGCTGTCCGTTCCCCAGACGGGTCCGGATGTGGTCGATGCTGAGGTTCATGAAGTTCAAGGGATTCCGGATTTCGTGGGCGATGCCGGACGCCAGCTTGCCGACGGCAGACAGCCGCTCCGCTTCCCGGAGCCGCTCTTCAAGTTCGCGGTGCTGGCGGAGCTTCTCCACCATCTCGTTGAAGCTGTGCGTCAGCTCCGCGATCTCATCCTCGCCCTCGACCTCGATGGTCTTCGTGAGATCGCCGGCGGCGACGTGCTTGGCTGCCTTGACCACGTCATGGAGCGGTTGCGTATATTTCCGCGCGAGGTAGAGCGAGACCAGCATGCCGAGCGAGAAGATCATCACCGTGACGGCCGCCCGTTTGTACAACGACGTCTTGGTCGTCTGCGCCACATCGTCCAAGGTGAACGTCACGTGGATGTACCCGAGCACCTCGTTGCCGTCCACCAGGGGGGCCGTCACGTTGTATTCGCGAAGCCCCTCTTTGGTCACCGTGCTCTCCATCTTGCGACCGGACGGTTGCGGCGACTGCGTGCTGACGATGACCTCCTTCTTCTCCACATCCAGCAGCTTGATCTCTTTCACCCCTTTCTTCCCCAAACGGGCCATCAGCTTCTGAAAGGCGGCCGGGTCCGGCTCTCCAGACAACTGCTCGACGCTGACGGCCGTGGCGTTGGAGAGTTCATTGATGCTCTCTTCCACCTCCTGAACCAGCGCCTGCTGGGACAGATAGGAGAGGAGGATGGACGCCGCAAGGGACAACACCAGGAGCGCGAGCATCATGAGGACCAGCTTGGTGGTCAGACGGAGTCGGTGGAAGAGCTGGTTGTTGAGGGAGCCGAGCGTCGCCCGCATGATCAGGCCGCCCAGGAGGGGGGGATTGCGCGCAGCGCGGCTTGCGACAGGCACCCTTCGCGTATGAGCCGCGGAGGACTCACGGTCGTGTCCACGACCGTGCTGGGGAGCCCGCCGGGCGTCGGCCCGCCGTTGACGACCAGATCGACCTCGGTCCCGAAGGCGCGCTCCACTTCGTCCGCCGTGGTGGTCGGCGGCTGCCCGGTGCGGTTCGCGCTGGTGCCGGTCAGGGGGCCGCCAACGACTTCCAGCACCCGCTGCACATCAGGATACGCCGGAAGCCGGACTCCGATGGTGCCTGTCCCCGCGGTGAGCACCGAGGGCACCGCCGCCGCGGCTCGGAAGACGAGGGTCAGCGGACCCGGCCAACAGCCCTGCATGAGCCGCTCG
>VBOO01000151.1:352-7323 GCA_005877505.1 Nitrospirota bacterium | reverse complement strand
TTACTAAGTGAAAGCCGAAACGCGTCCTTTTTCCGGCGGAAGGCGCGGGCGCCATGCGTGAATTCGACCTGGTGGTGATCGGCAGCGGTCCCGCCGGGCAGAAGGCCGCCATCCAGGCGGCCAAGCTGCGCAAGCGGGTGGCCGTCATCGAGAAGGAGCGGACGCTCGGCGGCTCGTGCATCAACACCGGCACGCTGCCGAGCAAGACCCTCAAGGACGCGATCTACTACCTGCACGGGTTCAAGCTCCGCTCCTTCACCAACATCACGTACTCCCTTAAAAAGAACATGACGCTCCGGGACCTGATGGCCCGGAAGGACCTGGTCATCAAGCACGAACAGGAGGTCATCACCGACCAGCTCGAGCGGAACGACGTGGAAATCGTCCAGGGCACGGCCTCGTTCGTGGACCCGCACACCCTGAAAGTGTCCGCCAAGAGCGGCAACGAGGATTTGCTGACTGCGCCGTTCATCGTCATCGCCACCGGGTCTCACACGCGCCGGCCGGAGGAGATCCCCTTCAACGACGTGACGATCTGCGATTCGGATTCGATCCTCGCCACCGAAGTCATTCCCAAGAGCATGATCGTCATGGGCGGCGGGGTGATTGGCTGCGAGTACGCCTCCATGTTCGCCGCTTATGGGATCAAGGTCACCCTCTTCGACAAACGCAATGATTTGCTCCGATTCGTGGATCAGGAGATCGTCCAGGCCCTGATCTACCACCTGCGTACCAACGGCGTGACGATGCGGCTGGCCGAGGAGCTCGACAAGGTTACCACCGACGAGAGAGGCCAGGTCGTGACCACGTTCAAGAGCGGCAAGACCATCGTCACGGACATGCTGCTGTACGCCATGGGACGGATCGCCAACACCGACGAGTTGAACCTGGCCGCCGTCGGCATCACGCCGGACAAGATGGGCCAGCTCAAAGTGAACGAGCACTACCAGACCGAGGTGCCGAACATCTACGCCGCCGGGGATGTGGTGGGCTTTCCGGCGCTCGCCGCCACGTCCATGGAGCAGGGCCGGCTCGCTGCCTGCCACGCCTTCCACGTGGAGCAGTCCACACTGCCCAAGGTGCTGCCCTACGGTATCTACACCATCCCCGAGATCTCCACGGTCGGCAAGACTGAGGAAGAGCTGACCAAGGAGGGGGTCCCGTACGAGATCGGCCGCGCCTTCTACAAGGAGATCGCCCGGGGGCAGATCGTCGGAGACCTGGAAGGGCTGCTGAAGCTCATCTTCCACCGCACCACGCTCGAGCTGCTCGGCGTCCACATCATCGGAGACGGCGCCACCGAGCTGGTCCACATCGGCCAGGCGGTCCTGACTTACGGCGGGAAAGTGGACTTCTTCGTCCACAATGTCTTCAACTACCCCACCCTCGCCGAGTGCTACCGCACCGCGGCCCTGGACGGTATCAACCGGCTGGCACGCCCGTAGCGCCCGCGCATTCCGGTAGGGGCACGGCATGCCGTGCCCCTACGGCCGTCATCTGTGGAGGCCATCATGTTTCAGGAAGAAAAGACGTTCAACTTGCGCTTCACCCTGGAAGCCATTTTCCCGGACGATTATGACGGCGATCAAGACGGCCAGATATGGGTGAAGGAGTGGGAGCAGCGGCTCAAGCCGGAGCTCCTCAAAATGGTCTTCGACCACCTCCGCCAGCATCCCGCCTGGAAGGTTCACATTCGCAACCGCGGCGCCTCCTCGCAGGACGAGATCGAGATCGCAATGGTGAAGAAATTTTAAAGGGTTATTGGTCGCGATAGAGTCGGAGGTAGGGGTTCGGGTGGAAGATGACGTTGTCTTCCTGGATCATCTCGTTGCCGTTGATCCCGTCCTCTTCCGGGTCCTTCCATAAGGCTCGTCCCCACCAGATAAAGATGGGGTTGGGGGCCAAGTCATAGCCCGGTGTCCCATCCGGATTCATGATCACCCGCAGCACCTTCCGCCCGGTCGCGTAATCCACCACGTTCGGGTCTTTCGTCGCGTACAGCTCGATCCAGAGCTCCAATCGGTTGTCGAAGACTTCGGCGACGCGGAATTCCGGCGAGGGAAGCGCGGGCAACTTGCGAGGCTCAGCGGACGAGGCGGTCGCCGCCGCGCCGATCCATAGCAGCCAGGACAGGAAAAGAATCTTAGGCCACATGAACGAACTATAGCACAGGCCGAACCCCTTGCGTCATTGTCCCCGCTTCCGTTAAGGTGATCCCCCAATCACGAGGGACGCTCATGAAATTCAGCCAGCACTTACGGTCCATCGCTGAACCGATCTGGGCCGCCCAGCTCACCCATCCGTTCGTCGTGGGACTGGGCAACGGGACGCTGCCCGAGCGGAAGTTCAAGTACTACATCCTTCAGGATGCGCTGTTCCTCAACGAACTGGCGCAGGTCTTCGCGATCGCCGCGGAGAAGGCGCCTGAGACGGGATCCGCCGCTCGATTCGCCAAGCTCGCCGAGGACACGCTCGTCGTCGAGCGCTCCCTCCACGAGACCTACGGCAAGCGCTGGAAGATGACGCCGCAGCAAATGAGCAGGGCGCCGATGGCGCCGACCAACTACGCCTATACGCGGCACATGTTGCACATCGCACAGAACGGCTCAGCCCTCGACGCCACGGTCGTGGCCCTCCCCTGTGCCTGGATCTACTGCGTCGTGGGCCAGCATCTGCTGCGCAAGGGGAAGCCAGCGAAGTCCCACCCGTACCGTGATTGGCTGCTGCTCTACGCCTCGCCGGAGTTTGCCGAGGTGGGGCAGTGGATGCGGGGAAAGGTGGATGCGTGGGCGGAGAAGGCGAGCGAGGTCGAGAAGGTACGGCTGGAGCAGGCGTTCATCATCAGCTCGCGGTATGAGTGGATGTTCTGGGAGATGGCGTGGAACGAAGAATCGTGGCCGATATGAACTCCCAACGGTGGGGTCCTGTCAGGAGTGGGAGCCCCTCCGTCCTCGCACCCCGCCCGGTGTAGGGACCCCGCTGCGGGCGGAGGGGCTCCCACTCATCCCACACCATCTATGAATCACACGGCCACGAAAGAGAGGAGAGGGACAAGATGAGCCAAAGTTCTTATGGAATGATGGAGACCTAATGCGAAGGATTTTGAAGTACTCTCTACTTGCTTTGGGGATTCTGGCGGGAAGTCATCATTTGTGGCTGGCAATCAAAGCTTGGTTTGTTTTCCGGAATGACGAGCCTTTTCCCTTATATATTTTTATGTTCGCTGGCCCATTATCGACCTTGCCTGCTTCAATTACTGCATTCTTTAAGCCAAAGGTTGGTGGCACATGGTTGATTTGCGGATCAATACTGGCTTTCATTGCTGCAATGGTGACGGCGGGACCTAAGAGAGATCTAGATACGGCGATGTGGTTCTTCACCAACTATAGCGCCCCAATGCTCGTGTTGGGCATTGCTGTTTTCCTTCTGGCAAGAAAAGGCAAGGTTACAGAAAAGCCGAACTAAGTCAGAATTCGACTTTCAGAAAAGCGGACTGGGCCAGCTTGCTTGAAACAGGTCAGCGTTATGAAGCCGAGGTGCTGGTGGTGCGGGGAAGACCCACTGTACTGCGAGTATCACGACAAGGAGTGGGGGGTGCCGGTCCATGACGACCGGAAGATGTTCGAGATGCTGGTTCTGGAGGGCTTTCAGGCAGGGTTGAGCTGGATTACGATCCTCCGCAAGCGCGACAATTTCCGGAAGGCGTTCAAAAACTTCGACGTGCGGAAAGTGGCGCGATTCGGTAAGGCGGACGTTGCACGCCTGATGAAAGACGGACGCATCATCCGCAACCGCCTGAAAATTGAAGCGGCCATCACCAACGCGCGGCACTTTCTGGAAGTCCAAAAGGAGTTCGGCAGCTTCGATCGGTACATCTGGCGCTTCACGGGCAACCGGACAGTGCGCAGTCCCAACGGAGTGACTCGAAAAACCATACGGCCGACCTCCCCGGAATCCGACGCCCTGTCCAAGGATTTGAAGCAGCGCGGCTTCAAGTTCGTCGGCTCGACGGTCTGCTACGCGCACATGCAGGCGACCGGCATGGTGAACGACCACGTGGTAGGCTGTTTTAAATATCGGAAGCGAAGGAAATAAGAGCGGCCTGCTTGGGTGCGCCCCGTGCTCCGCTGTGAAGCTCGGCGCGCCGGACCCGTTCGCGAACGGGCCCTCGTCGCTCCTCATGCGTCGCAGTTGGGGCGCATCCCTGCGCGCGGCCGCCTGAGATTTTTGAGTTCCAATATAATGATGGGGTGGCGCCGCATGGGACCCTGGCGGAGCGGAAGAAAGCGTCGCCCTAACATCGAGGTCCGCCGAGGGCAAGCGTCTGAGCACGTCAGGGTGATGCGGCGACAGGACCCCCACAACTTATGAAGCAAGTACTCACCATAGCCGGGTCGGATTCGGGCGGAGGGGCCGGGATCCAGGCGGACATCAAGGCGATGTCGGCGAACGGCGTGTACGCGATGTCGGTGATCACGGCGATCACGGCGCAGAACACCGAGGAAGTCACCGAGGTCTTCGAGCTGCCCGCCTCCATCATCGCCGCGCAGATCGACGCCGTCTTCGACGACTTCGACGTGGCGGCGGTGAAGACCGGCATGCTCTCCTCCGCCGAAATCGTCAAGACCGTCGCGAAGATGCTCAAGCCGCAAAAAGTTTTGAACCTCGTCGTGGACCCGGTGATGATCTCCAAGAGCGGCCATCCGCTGCTCAAGCCGGACGCCATCGAGGCGGTGATCAAGCAGTTGATCCCCCTGGCCCTCGTCGTGACGCCGAACATCCACGAGGCGCAGCAGCTCTCCGGCGTCGAGATCAAGACCCTCCCCGACGCCCGACAGGCCGCAAAGATCATCCAGAAGATGGGCTGCCGGCACGTGCTCATCAAGGGCGGGCACCTGCTGGCCGATCGTGGAACGGACCTGCTCTACGATGGAAAGTTCTTCGAGGTCTTCAAGGGCGAGTACATCAACACGCCGCACACCCACGGGACCGGCTGCACGTACGCCTCGGCGATCGCCGCGCACCTCGCGCTCGGCAAGCCGCTGAGCCAGGCCGTGAAGGCCGCCAAGGCCTACACCACCGAGGCGATCCGCCACGCGCTCGCCATCGGTCACGGCAAGGGTCCCACCAACCACTTCTTCTTCATCAAACCCGAGTAATGCTGAGCGGGTTCCGGCCTCCCCTGTTTCTCCTGACCGCTCTGCTCTGGCTGCTGCTCGCGATCCTGCTGGGGCTCGCTATCTGGACCGGCAAGGCCCTCGGCTGGGTCGTGCCGGCGCAACTGCGCGTGATGCACGTGCATATGGCCCTGGTGGGCGGCGTGGCCCAGATGATCTTCGGCGCCATGCTGGCCTTCATCCCCACGCTCTTGATGGGGCCGCGCGCTCCAATACGTCCTCCTCAACGGCGGCACCCTCGGCATGCTGGCAGGCTTCGCGGTCGCCAACTATCCCCTGGTGGGCTTCTCCGGCGCCGCGGTGGGCATCGCCTTCCTGGTCTTCCTCGCCGACTCGCTGCATCTGGTTCGCCGGAGCGTGCAGCGCACCAGGCTCAACGTCTGGTTCTATGGCCTCGCGGTGCTGTCGCTTCTGGGCGGGATCGTTCTCGGAGAAATGGTCGCATTCGGCGGCCTGTCCTCCCAAACCATCGGGCTAGCCCGCCTGGCGCATCTCCATCTCAATCTGGTCGGCTTCGCCACGTTGACCATCGTTGGCACGATGCAGAACCTGTTTCCGACGGTCGCCAACACGAAACTCTATAGCGATCGGCTGGCGATCGCCGCATTCATCGCCCTCCCGCTGGGCATGCTGGGGCTGGTCGACGGGTTTTTCCTCGCGCAGCCCCTCGTCCAGATGGCCGCTGGGGTGCTGCTCCTTGTCGGCGCCACCGCCTATGGCTGGAATATCCTCCGGACGTGGCTTGGCGCAGGGACCCGCACCTCCACGCCGGTGCTCCATCTCCTGTGCAGGACCGGCTGGCTGATCCTCACGATGGCAGGAGGTCTCTTCCTGGCCTGGAATAACCGGACGGACCCGCCGCTCTATCCGGTCGGCACCGCGCACTTGATGGGTTACAGTCACATGGCCCTGGTGGGGTTCGTCCTGCAGACGATCATGGGCGCGCTGAGCCACCTGCTCCCGATCATCCTGGCGCTCCATCGCACGAAGAGCCAGAAGAAGCGCCAGCCCTATCTGGAAAAGCTGACCGGCCTGATCGAGCAGGGCAAGTGGACGCAACTGGTCCTGTTGAACCTGGGCACGGCCACCATGATGTGGTGGGGGCTCTCGTCCGGCATCTTCGGCCTGAGGGCCGTGACGACTCTCGTGAGCCTCTGGATCTCCGCCGGCTTGCTCGTGGCTGCTCTTGGGTTGTTCGTGGTGAAGATCGTGCGCCTGCTTTCCAGCCACGCGCCGGACCACAACCCTGAACTATGAATCCGTCAATACCTACTTGACGCCATATTGTCTGAACCAGGCCTGCAACCGTCTCCATCCGTCCTCCGCCTGCTCCTTCCGGTAGCTCGCCCGATAGTCGGCGTGGAAGCCGTGCGGCGTCTTGGGATAGACGACGATCTCTGACGGGTTCCCCGCCGCCTGCAACGCCTTCCGCATTTGTTCGACCGTGTCAAGCGGGATGCTCTGGTCGTCGTCGCCATAGAGTCCCAGCACCGGCACCTTCAGCGAAGCCGCGACGTCGATCGGGTGCTTGGGCTGTAGGTCGCTGGGCTTGCCGACCAATCGTCCGTACCAGGCCACGCCCGCCTTCACCCGCGGATTGTGCGCCGCGTAGAGCCAGACGATCCGCCCGCCCCAGCAAAAGCCCGTGACGCCGAGCTTCTCGACGTTCCCCGCGCCGGAGTCCTTGGCCCAGGCCACCGTCGCGTCCAGGTCGGCCATCACCTGCGCGTCGGACACCTTGGAGACCACCTTGGTGAGGATGTCGTCGACCTCGGACATCTTCGACACGTCCCC
>VBOO01000151.1:0-307 GCA_005877505.1 Nitrospirota bacterium | reverse complement strand
GACGTCCTTGATATGCTCATGGACCCCGAAAATTTCCTGGACGACCACGACCACCGGAAGCAAGCGCCCCTGTGACGGCATCGCCCGGTAAGCCGGAATGGAGCCGTCGCCCGTCGGGATCTTGACCTCGCCGGTCGTCAAGCCTTCCGCGTCCGTGGCAATCGTCTCGGCGGAGACAGGCCTGACGGCCAACGCAAACCCCACCGCCAGGGTCGTCATCATGAACCCTCGTCGAGTCACCTCGGTTTTGCAAATCGAGCCGCGCACCTGCTCTACGCCCCCTCCGCTCTCTCCCATGCTTTGCCTC
>VBOO01000133.1 GCA_005877505.1 Nitrospirota bacterium | reverse complement strand
TCGGTCCACGCGATCTCGGAAGCGCTCTCCGCGTCGTGGGTCTTGGTGTCGGGTTCCGCCACCAGGGAAGCCTATTTGTTGACGATTTCCTTGAGCTCCTTGCCGGCCTTGAAGAAAGGCACGCGCTTGGCCGGCACGGCGACCGTCGCGCCAGTCTTCGGGTTGCGCCCCTCTTTCATGCGGCGATTGCGCAGACGAAAGCTGCCGAAGCCGCGGATCTCGATCTTGTCCCCTTTGGCCAGGGCCGTGCGGATCCCGTTGAAGATCGTGTTGACCACGACTTCAGCCTGCCGCTTGGTCAGCGTCGGGACCTGCTCGGACAACCTCTCGATGAGCTGCACTTTCGTCATGGGTGTGCCTCCTAGACTGTCCGCTTCCTTTCCATAGGGTAGAACGCTACTGGGGATCCTCCTCCTGACCCGCGCGCCGCTTGTGCTTCCGGGCGGTGCGGCCCAGAGACTGATCGACCTTGCCCTGGTTGGCGTGAAACTCGTGCACCTGCTGGCGCTCGCCGTCGCGGTGGAGTTCCTTCAGACTCAAGGCGATCTTGCGCTCCTCGCAGTCCACTTTGATGATCTTGGTTTCGACCTCGTCGCCGATCTTGAACCGGTCCTCCATCCGGCTGGAGGCGTCCAGTCCTGTCTCGCTGACGTGGATGAGCCCCTCCACGCCGCCATCCAGCTCCACGAAAATGCCGAAGTCGGTCAGCTTCGTGACCTTGCCGCGCGTGGGGTTGCCGACCTGGAGCTTCTCGGGGATCTCGCGCTCCCAGGGATCGGGCGTGAGTTGCTTGTACCCGAGCGACAGCCGCTCCTTCTCCTTGTCGATCTTGAGGACCACGGCTTCCACCTTTTGGCCCTTCTTGAATATCTCGGACGGGTGCTTCACGTGCTTGGTCCAGGACATGTCGGAGATGTGGATCAAGCCGTCCACGCCTTCATCCAGCCCGACGAACGCGCCGAAATCCGTGAGGCTCTTGACCTTCCCCTCGATCTTGGTCCCGATCGGGTACTTCGTCTCCACCAGGTCCCAGGGATTCGGCGCCACCTGCTTCATTCCGAGGGAGATCTTGCGGGCGGCTTCGTCCACATTGAGCACCTGCGCTTCCACCTGCGCGCTGACGGAAACGATCTTGGACGGGTGCCGGACTTCGTGCGACCAGCTCATCTCGGAGACGTGGATGAGGCCTTCCACTCCCTGCTCCAGCTCAATGAAGGCGCCGTAATCGGTCAGGCTGACGACCCGGCCCTTGATCCGGGTGCCGACCGGATACTTGGAGGCAACGCCCATCCAGGGATCGGCGCTCTTTTGCTTCAGGCCGAGCGAGACGCGGCCGGACTCGCGGTCATACTTCAGAATCATCACCTCCACGCGGTCGCCGACCATGTAGATCTCTGACGGATGGCCGATGCGGCCCCACGACATATCGGTGATATGGAGGAGCCCGTCGATCCCGCCGAGGTCCACGAAGGCGCCGTAATCCGTGATGTTCTTGATGGTGCCGGTCACAAGCTGGCCTTCGGTGAGGTTCGCCAGGGTCCGCTGCCGGCGCTGGTCACGCGACTCCTCGAGCAGGAGCCGGCGGGACACGACCACGTTGCCGCGCCGCTGGTTGATCTTGATGATCTTCATCGGAAAGGTCTTGCCGATAAGTTGTTCGGGATCACGCACCGGATGCAGGTCGATCTGGGAGCCGGGCAGGAAGGCTTTCACGCCGATGTCCACCATCATCCCGCCTTTGATGCGGCTGATGACGCGGCCATCGACGATGGCCTCCTCCTTATAGATCCGCTCCAGGTCTTCCCAGACCTTCATCTTGTCCGCTTTCTCCTTGGACAGGATGAGGTTGCCGTCGCTGTCCTCGCGTTCTTCGATGTAGACCGGAAGCCGGGTGCCCGGCGTGAGCGCAGCCAGTTCTTGAGGCGTGAATTCCTCGGCGGAAATGATCCCCTCCGATTTATAGCCGATGTCCACGATCACCTTGTCCTTCTTGACCGCCACGACGGTGCCTTCGATGACCGATCCTTCCTCAAAATTCTGGAAGGTCTGTTCGTACATTGAGGCCATCGCAGCCTTCTCCGGTGACCCCTCTTTCAACTGTTCAAGCGTTTCCATTCGCCGTATCACGCCTCCCCACACACGACCTGATGTGACACCCAGGGTTAAAGGTTAACTGCTTACGGACCGGCGGGCGGCGCAGGGGGCCTGGACCCCGCCGAGTTCCGCGATGCGGTCCATGATTACTTGACTGATCCGCTGATACAACTCTTTCTTCTTGCTCTCGCTGTCCATCTCCTTCATCAGCGCCGAGAAATCCATCGGCGCGCCGAACACCACCCGGATCGGCCGCAGCCGGATCCACCTGGCCCCCGGCGGGAGCGCGTCGTACGTGCCCCCCAGGTAGGCAGGCACGACGGGACAGCCCGTCGCGGCTACGATGATCCCGACGCCTGGCTTGCCGGGCTGGAGCCGTCCATCCTCCGAGCGGCCTCCCTCCGGATAAATGACCACCGCCTGCCCGGCTTTCACGCGGCGGATGGCCTCTTCAAAGCCAGTGCGGTCCACGCGCTCTCTCCGGATCGGGATCCAGCCCATGTGCCGCATCAACCCGGCCGCCGGTCCGGAGAACAGGTCCATCCGGCCCATGAACCATGCCCGCCGGAACATCCCGCATCCCAGGATCGGGATGTCCAGGTAGCTGGCATGGTTCGCGGCGATCAGCACCCCGCCGGTCTTCGGCACGTGGTGCGCGCCGGACACCCGGAGCCGACACAGCACCGTCGCCAGCAGCCGGACTGCCCCCCACGCCATCCAGTAAAGCACCATTACCGGAGGGCAGCCGTCTTGCGCTCGATTATCCGCAGCATGCGCTCGACGACTTCGTCGGTCGTGAGCCGGCTGGTGTCAATGATTACGGCGTCCGGAGCCGTTGCCAGCGGGGCGCTCTCCCGTGTCCGATCGCGCCCGTCACGGGCTTCCAGTTCACGCTGCGTGTCCTCCAAGTCCGCCGCCTGCCCCGCGCCCACGAACTCCGCATGACGCCGGCGCGCCCGCTCCGCCGACGAGCCCTCCAGAAAGAACTTCACGGGCGCCTGAGGGAAGACCCGAGTCCCCATGTCCCGGCCTTCCGCGACGATGCCCCGGACGCCTGCTTGGCGTCCGAAGTTCTGCTGGACCGGCAGCAACCAGGCCCGCACATCGGGCAAGGCGGCCACTTGCGAGGCCGCGCTGCTGACCTTCGGCGTCCGCAACTCGTCCGTCAGGGGACGCTCGTCGACTTCGACGACCATCCCACCACCGGCGGTGGACGTCACCGTCAACTTCGTTGTCGCACAGAGCCCGCGTATCGCATCCGAAGCCGCTGGGTCGGTGCCAGTGGTCAAGACCTTCCACGCAACGGCGCGATAGAGGGCGCCGGAATCCAGATACCTGTAGCCGAGTCGTGCGGCGATTAGCTTGGCAACTGTGCTCTTGCCAACCCCGGACGGGCCGTCGATGGCGATGATCATCGGCGGAGTCTGTCGGCCCCTGTAAGGGGCTTTGCGTCCCACGAACCCGGTATTGTATTCACCCTTGCCCCGAAGGTGTCAATAACCCTCTTAATTTCTTATCGAATCCGGGAAACGAGGTCGCCACACAGGCACAGTCTTCAACCCGCGTTTCGCCCTGCGCCGCCAGCCCTGCGACTATCATGGACATGGCCACACGATGGTCCCCGTGGCTCTGGCAGACGGCTCCCTCCAAGGGGCGGCCGCCCATGATGCGCAGCCCGTCTGGCCGTTCCTCGACTGCGGCACCCAGGCGCCGCAATTCCAGAGCCATGGCGGCGATCCGGTCGCTCTCCTTCGCGCGCAACTCTTCCGCGCCGCTGACGATGGTCTCACCCTGGGCGCAGGCTGCCGCCACGCAGAGGATCGGAAACTCATCGATCATCCTCGGTATACGCTCGGGTCCGATCGTCACCCCGCACAGGGGCGCCGAGCGGACGCGCAAGTCGGCGACCGGTTCCCCGGCCTGCACGCGGGGATTCAGCAACTCGATGTGCGCGCCCATTTCCTGCAGAGCTTCGAGGACACCTGTCCGTGTGGGATTGACGCCGACCCCCGTGATCGTCACGTCAGACTCGGGGACCAGCAAGGCGGCCACAAGAAAGAAGGCGGCCGCTGAGAGATCGCCCGCCACGGCGACGTCCTTGGCCGCGAACGCACGCTGGCCGGCAAGGCTCACCGTAAGGCCGTTCCGCATCACTGGGACGCCGAGGTGCTCGAAGAGACGCTCCGTGTGGTCGCGCGACTGGGCCGGCTCGGTCACGCTCGTGGTCCCGTCGGCGAAGAGGCCGGCCAACAGGACGGACGACTTCACCTGCGCGCTGGCGATCGGGGAACTGAAGACGATGCCTCTCAGGCGTGCGCCGACGATGGCGAGCGGCGCCAATTCCCCGCCGCGGCGACCGGCGATCACCGCGCCCATCTCGCGGAGCGGCCCGACGACGCGGCCCATGGGCCGCCGCCGGATCGAGGCATCGCCGGTCACGATGGAGAAGAAGTCCTGTCCAGCCAGCACACCGGCGAGCAGGCGGATGCCCGTTCCGGAGTTGCCGCAGTCCAGGATCGAATCCGGTTCCCGCAGCCCCCACAGGCCTTTGCCCGCCACCCGCAGGCGGCCAGGCGCGATCTCGATCGGCACGCCCATTGCCTGGAACGCCGCGACCGTGTGCAGGCAGTCCTCGCCGGGGCAGTAGTTGTTGATCGTGGCCTCGCCGTCCGCCAGCGAGCTCAGAATGATCGCGCGGTGGGTGATGGATTTGTCTCCTGGGACGGTGAGGGCGCCGCGCAAGGGCATCAAGTGATCATCTCCCGCAGTTGCTTCGCCCGCGTGAACTCCCGGGTGAGCCCTTCGGCATCGCCGGCTTTGAGGAGCGCCTTGATGTGACCGAGGCGCGCCTCGTACAACTCGATTTGGGACAAGAGGTTGTTCCGGTTCCATAGACAGATGTCTCGCCACATCTCGGGCGACGAGGCGGCGATGCGCGTGGAGTCCTTGTACCCGCCGCCGGCAAACGACTGGAGGTCGAGGCCGGGCAGGTGTCGCTCCCGGATCATGGTGATCGTGTTCACGAGCGCGAAGGCCAGCACATGCGGCAGATGGCTGATCGCGCCCAGAACCCGGTCGTGCACCATGGGATCCATCTCGTGCACGTGCGCGCCGCAGGCTTCCCAGAGGAGACGCACCTTCGCCAGCGCGTCGGGGTCCGTCTGTGAAGTCGGCGTCAAGATACAGAGGGCGTTGCGGAACAAGTCGGAACTCGCCGCCGCCACGCCGGTCTTCTCCTTGCCGGCGACGGGGTGCGCGCCCACCACCTTGATGCCGGCCGGCACGAGCGCCTCCATGCGCTCGACCAGCGGGCCTTTGACGCTTCCCACGTCCGTCACGATGGCGCCGGGCGCGAGCCGCGGGGCGCACGCGCGGAGCGTGGCTTCGAAGGTGTCCACCGGCGTGGCGAGCACGAACAGATCGGACCCCGCCGCTGCCTCCGCCAAGTCCGTGACGTAGCGGTCGATGGCCTTCCGCTCGACGGCCCGCTTGAGGTTCTCGACCCGCCGGCCGGCGCCGACGATGGTCTTGACGAGCCCCTGCTGTTTGCAGATCATCCCGAGCGAGCCCCCGATGAGGCCCACGCCGGCGATGGTCATCTGCTGGAACAACGGGAGGGAATGCGTCTTGCGGCGGCCTGTACGGGTGGATGCCATAGACGTCATGACCACCCGCTAGATCTCCCGGTCCACCGCTTCCGCGATCTTCTTGAGGTCCTTCATCAGCTCTTTAAACTTGGCGGGCTTCAGCGACTCCTCGCCGTCGCAGAGAGCGCATTCCGGGTTGGAGTGCACTTCGATCAGCAGGCCATCCGCGCCGGCCGCGAGGGCGGCCCTGGCCATGGGCGCCACCAGGTCCCACTTGCCGGTGGCGTGGCTGGGATCCACGATGATCGGCAGGTGCGAGAGGGCTTTCAGCGCGGGGACGGCCGAGAGGTCCAGGGTGTTGCGGTACTGGGTCTCGAAGGTGCGGATGCCGCGCTCGCAGAGCATCACATTCTTGTTGCCGCGTGACATGATGTATTCGGCGGAAAGCAGCCACTCCTTGATGGTTGCCGAGAGGCCGCGCTTGAGGAGCACCGGCTTGTCGTAGGCGCCGACCTCCTTGAGGAGCTCGAAGTTCTGCATGTTGCGGGCGCCGATCTGGATGATGTCCGTCTTCTCGAGGAAGTACTCGATGTCGCGCGGGTCCAGGATCTCGCTGACGACCGGCAGGCCCGTCAGCCGCTTGGCCTCGGCCAGGAAGTCCAGCCCCTCGTTGCCGAGCCCCTGGAAGCTGTATGGCGAAGTACGGGGCTTGTAGGCTCCTCCGCGCAGGATGCTGGCCCCGGCGGCCTTTACTTCCTCGGCGATCCCGAGCGTCAGTTCCTTCTTCTCCACGGCGCAGGGCCCGGCCATGATCGCCACCTTCCTGCTGCCGACCTTCACGCCATTCACGTCGATGACCGTGTCGTCTTTCTTGAACTCGCGGCCCGCGAGCTTCCAGGGCGCCAGAATCGGGACCACCTCTTCGACTCCGGGGATGGCCCGGAGTGGGTGGTTGGCGAGCAGCCGGTCGTCGCCGATCACGCCGATGATGGTCCGCTCCTGCCCCTTCGAGAGGTGGGGACTGAGGCCGAGCTCCCGCACGCGGTCCATTACGTGCTCGATCTCTTTCTCCGTGGCCTCGGGTTTCAGCACGATGATCATCAAACGTGTCTCCTTCTACGCTTGCTATCGCTTGTGAGGCAGCACCGCCTGGAGGGCTGCGATAAACCGTTCGTTCTCGTGGGGCAAGCCGATCGTGACCCGGAGGAAGGGGCCGCCCAGGTGCCGCACGATGACGCCCTGGCGGAGCAGGGCCTCGAACACGGCCTTGCCGTCTTGTTTCACGTCGAAGTACAGGAAATTGGCCTGGCTGGGCACCACCGTGAGCCCCAGGGCACTGAGCCGCTCCGTCAGGTAGGCCATTCCTTCGATGTTCAGCCGGCGGCTCTCGCGGACATGCTCTTCATCCGCGAGGGCGGCCAGCGCGGCCTTCTGTGCGAGACTGTTCGTGTTGAACGGCGGCCGGATGCGGTTCAGGTACTGCACGATCTCCGGCGTCGTCAGACCGTAGCCGATCCGCAGTCCCGCGAGCCCGTAGATCTTTGAGAAGGTCCGCAGCAGCGCGACGTTGCGTCCGGCCTTGAGCAACGCCATCGTGTCGGGATAGTCGGCCGCCGTCACGTACTCATAGTAGGCCTCGTCAAAGACGACGATCACATCCGGCGGGATCGCCTGCATGAACGCCCTGACCTCGGCGGCCGTGGCGTAAGTGCCGGTCGGGTTGTTCGGGTTGCAGACGAACACCAGCCGCGTCCTCGGGGTGACGGCTTTGGCCATGGCCGGCAGATCATGGCGGTGATCCTTCAACGGTACCAGGACCGGTTTGGCGTGCACGGCGGTCACGTCGATCTTGTAGATCACGAAACTGGGATCGGCCATGACCGCCTCGTCCTCCGGTTCCAGGAAGGCCTTGGTCAACAGACCAATGACTTCGTCAGACCCGTTGCCGAGGACGATCTGGTCCGGCGTCACCTTCCATCGCTCCGCCAGGGCGTCGCGCAGGTAGTAGCCCCCGCCATCGGGATAGCGGTTCACCGTCTTCGCGGCGTCGCTCAGGACCGCGAGCGCCTTGGGCGACGGCCCGCGCGGGTTCTCGTTGGAGGCCAGCTTGATCGAGCCGGTGATGCCGTGCTCGCGCTCCACCTCCTCGATGGGCTTGCCCGGCGAGTAAGGGACGATGCCGGCGATGTCGGGGCTGATACGGATGGCCATGGCAGTCCCTAGCTGTGCGCGGGATAGGAGCCGAGGATCTTGAGGAAGAGACAGCGGGACTTGAGCTCGGTCAAGGTCTTCTTGACGCGGTCTTCGTCCATGTGCCCTTCGCAGTCGATGAAGAAGATGTACTCCCAGGCCTTGCGCCGCGACGGACGCGACTCGATCTTCGTCAGGTTCACGCCGCTTGACGCGAAGGGCCGGAGCAGTTCGTAGAGGGCGCCGACCTTGTCCTTGACCGACAGCATGATGGAGGTCTTGTCCTTGCCGGTCGGCTCCGCGGGCTTCTGCGAGAGCACCAGGAAGCGCGTGTAGTTGTTGATGTTGTCCTCGATGCGGGCCTTCAGGACCTTCAACCCGTAGAGCTGGCCCGCGAGCTCCGAGGCGATGGCCGCGGTCGTGGGGTCCTCGGCCGCGATCTCGGCGGCGAGGGCCGTGCTGTGCACTTCCGACACGGGCACGCCCGGCAGGGTCGTCTCCAGCCAGTTGCGGCACTGGGCGATCGCATGCGGATGCGAGTAGATCTTCTTGATGGCGCCCAACGAATCAGCTTTCGACAGCAGGTGGTGGGAGACCTCCTGCTGAACCTCGCCGTAGATCAGAAGATTGGAGTCGATGAACATGTCAAGCGTGTGATTGACCACGCCTTCGGTGGAGTTCTCGATCGGAACCACGCCGAAGTCAGCCCGGCCCCGCTCGACCTCGTTGAAGACTTCCTTGATGGAGGTCAGCGGGACGTACTGGGCTGACGAGCCGAACTTCTGGATGCAGGCGAGGTGCGTGAACGTGGCGGAAGGACCCAGATAGGCCACCTTCAGGGGCCCTTCCAGCGCCAGAGAGCCGGACATGATCTCGCGGTAAACGATGCGCAGGGCCTCGCTGGGGAAGGGGCCGGGGTTGTTCTTGCAGATCCGATCCAGGATCTCGGCTTCGCGGGCCGGGGTGTGGAGGTTGGCCTGCGAATCCTGTGCCTTTTTCAGCTTCCCGAT
>VBOO01000132.1 GCA_005877505.1 Nitrospirota bacterium | reverse complement strand
GGCGAGGAGGTCGGCGGCCCGGCGCGCGTCCTCATCCAGCTTCCGGCGCGTCTCCTGGAGCTCCTCCATCAGCCGTTCCAGAGCGCGCTCCCTGGAGTCCACCAAGCGCACGGACTCATCGAGGATCGCTTCGTCCATGCCCAGCCGGCCTGCGATGTCGATGGCGGAGCTGCCGCCCGGCATCCCGAGGATCAATCGGTAGGTCGGGGCCAGCGTGGCAATGTTGAACTCGACGCTGGCGTTGGCGAAGCCGGGATGGGACTGGGCGAGCGCCTTGAGCGCGTTGTAATGGGTGGTGGCGACGACCGTAAAGCCCCGCTCAGCCAAGTGGACCAGGAGGGCGTGCGCCAAGGCCGCGCCCTCAGCCGGATCGGTGGAGGTCACCGGCTCGTCCAGCAGGACCAGCGCCCCCGCGCTGGCCTCGCGGAGCAGGGCGATCATGTCGGTGATGTGGGCGGAGAAACTGGAGAGGTCCTTGGTGAGGTCCTGCGCATCCCCGATGTCGGCATAGACTTCGGTGAAGAACGCCATCTCCGATCCCGGCCCGCAGGGCAATTGCAGCCCGGCGCGCACCATGAGGGCGAACAGACCGGCGATCTTCAGTGTGACCGTCTTGCCGCCGGTGTTGGGGCCGGAGATGATCAACACGCGAACCGGATCGCACAGTTCGAGATCGTTGGGAACAACCGACTCCTCCTCACCCTGAGACTCTCCCATGGCCCGTTGCTGGTGACCCGTTGCAATTGAAGAGCAACTGGTGCCCCGAGCAACGGGCAGCCCCGGAGAGGGCAATAAATTGTCCCTCGCCCCTGCTTCAGGGGAGAGGGTTTGGGTGAGGGGCGTCTTCAACCGGCTGAGGACCAGGAGCGGATGCCGGGCCTGCTTGAGCCGGATGCGCCCTTCCGCGTTCACCAGCGGATCGGAGGCCTTGAGCAGGCGCGCGAGCGAAGCCTTGGCTCGTAGGCAATCCAGGCGTCCCAGAACGTCCAGGTCCGTCCTGAGCGCATCCGCATGAGCCGCCACCTGCTGGCTCAAATCCTGCAGAATGCGGTGCACTTCCCGGTCCACCGCCAGGTCCGCTTCCTTGATCTGGTTGTTCAGGTCCACCAGTTCCCGCGGCTCGATGAACACCGTCGCCCCGCTGGCGGACATGTCGTGCACGATCCCGGGCACCTCGCTTTTCCGCTCCGTCTTGATCGGCAGGACGTAACGGTTCTCGCGCTGCGCGAAGTACTGTTCCTGCAGCAGATCGGCGAACCGCGGCGAGCCAAGCATGGCCTCCAGCTTCGCGCGGATCTTCTGTTTCAGCGCGTTGGCGTGGTGGAGCAGGTCGCGCAACTCCGGGGTGGCGGTCTCGCGGATGTTGCCCTCATGGTCCACGCACCGATCAAGGGAACGCTTCAGATGGGGCAGATCATCGAGCTCAGCGGCGACGGCCGAGAGGGTCGGCGTCTCGTCCCGGCGACGATGCAAGTTGCGCAGGATCTCGGAGACGAGGCCGAGCACGATCGAGAGGTCCCGGCAGTCCACGGCCAGCAGCGGGGCCCCTTTCGCCGTCCGCTCTACGACGAGACGGAGATCCGGGAAGTTGGTCAGCGGGAGACCTTCCCCGCTCGTCTCCAGGGCCACCATTTCGGCGGTCTCCCGGAGCGAGGCGCTGGCTTCTTCCAGCGTCTCCGCCAGGGACAGGGCTCGGCACCGCTGGGCCCCCAGCGCCGACACGGTGCGATCGGCGAGCGCTTCCAGGATGGCGTCCCATTCCAGCACCTGCCGGGCCTTGGCCAGCAGCGCGTCACGACTCTTCACAATTCAGCCTTTGACTCGGTTATTTTCCCTGTCTTGATAGATTCCCTCAATGATCTCTTTTTCGGACCGGTCATCCTTCCAAGCCCCGACTAGCGTTTCAAAACGGCTGTCTTTGGATCCTGTATTGAGTGAAGACTCAATCAGCGTCTCGATGATTTTTGATCTACTCTTTCGCTTGTTCTTGGCTAGCCTGTCCACGGTTTTAACCAATTTACTCGTAAGATTAATTGAGACTCGCATGGTTTCACCTCCGGGCATCCTCCAGTAGAACATAGTAAGGTTGCAGTGGCAAGAGAGGCATTCGGCTGATAGAATCCGCTCGTGTCGTTGACCGTTGACGAGATCGCGCAGGTCGTACAAGAGATCGCTCCGCTGCTCCTCGGCGGACGGGTCCAGAAGGTGTACCAGCCGCACTCCGAGGCGATTTCACTCGAAACCAGAACGCAGGGCAAGACCCTCACGGTCTACCTCTCAGCCGATCCCGAGACCGCGCGGCTGCACCTCCTGTCAAAGAAACCCCTGAACCCGCCGACCCCGCCGCCATTCTGCCAACTGCTACGCGCGCACCTTGAAGGCGCGCGGATCGAGCGCATTGAGCAGGTCGCCGACGACCGGATTGTGCGGCTCGACATGCAGCGCGATGGGAAATCCGTAACCCTGATAGCGGAGCTGACCGGACGGACGGCAAACGTGATCCTGCTGGATGAAGCCGGCACTGTGAGGGGGCAGTTGCGCAAGGGGCGATCCAAGCCAGGTGAACCCTATGCGCCGCCGGTAGCGAAGGCCCCTCACCCACACTCTCTCCCCGCCAGCGGGGCGAGGGGAAATTTTTCTCCCTCTCCGGGGCTGCCCGTTGCTCGGGGCACCAGTTGCTCTTCAATTGCAACGGGTCACCAGCAACGGGCCATGGGAGAGGGTCAGGACGAGGGGGAGCACCCAATCAGCGCTGCGCTGGAGCGGCGCTTTCAGGAGCGAGACGACGCGCGGGCCAGGCACCGGCAGATCGAGTCAATCAAGGTGGGTCTTCGGAGAACGCTGAAACGGGCGGTCAAGCGCATCGAGGCCCTGGAGGCAGACCTGGCCAAGGCGGAGCGATACCGCGACTACAATCGCTACGGGGAACTTCTTAAGCCCCACCTCGGGGAGATCCAGAAAGGCGCCGCGTCCATCAAGGTCCCCGATTACTTCGACCCGGCGCTGCCCGAGATCGTTCTGCCACTGGACCCTGCCAAGAGCCCTCAAGGCAACCTGGACGACTATTTCCGGAAGTATAAAAAGTACCAGAACGCCCAGAAGGAGATCCGCCCGCGTTTGCAAGCGGCCCAAGCGGATGCAGCGACCCTGCGCGAGCGACTGGCCGCGCTCGATCGAGGAGAAGAAGTCTTGGCCCCCCCACCCTCACCCTCCCCCTCGGCGGGGAGAGGGACAAGAGTTACGGGTATGAGGAAATCATCAAAGCCGCAGGCCAAACCGTTCCTCCGGTTCATCTCGGAAGCGGGCGATGCCATCCTGGTCGGGCGCAACAGCCGCGAGAATGAGGAGCTGACGTTCGGATTAGCCCGTAGCCACGACCTCTGGCTGCACGCCAGCGGCGCTCCCGGCTCCCACGTGGTCCTCCGGCTGGAGAAGGGCGCCGAGCTCCGGAATGAGTCCCTGCTGGACGCCGCGACCCTTGCGCTGCACTACAGCGACTTGCGCAAGAGCGGCCAGGGGGAAGTCCTCTACGCCTACCGCAAGCACGTCCACAAGCCCCGCGCGGCTAAGCCCGGCCTCGTCACCGTCACCCAGGACAAGCGCCTCTTCCTCAAATTGGACCGGAAGCGCCTCACACGCCTCAAAGAGTCACACGGTGGAGAGAATAAGTAGCACGTTATTAGGCCGTTCTCTTGATTGCCGGCTCTCCCGCAGCCTGCCCCTTCGCGGGCCGGTAACGCGCCGGTAACGGGAACGCCAACGACACCAGCATGACGACAGTGTGCCTTCGGAACTCTGAGGCTATGTTATTGACCCTATTTCTCCAATGATCCTCTCAAGGCTAACTCCTGGGCGACGTCAGCGTCTGGGATCTCCGAGAAGCGAAACAAGCGCTTTACATTGTCGAGCCGCTTTCCCGCCACCTCAACGTGAGGGTAGATGAAGTAGTTCAGCGGACCGGTGGTGTGTCCATCTCCCAGTTCCAGATCCCGACCGATGGTGAACTGGATGCGATCCGCAGGCTGTGTGCCGAAATAGAGATCGCGGCGCTCCTTGTGCTTCCATGCTTCGGACGCATCGATGGGAAACCACCCCACGTCGGGCAGGTGGAACTCTGTCCAACAGTGATAGCCATCGATCACACCGGAGGTCCGGTCTTCGGGGATAGGGAAGCCGATCTCGAACTGGGCTGGAATACCGTCCGCCCTGGCCAATGAGATGAAGAGGGCGTGAAAGTCGGTGCAGTTGCCATAGCGCTTAGTGCACGCCCAGAAGGTGTCGCCGTTCCCCCAGCCCGTGCCCACCTTCTTGTACTCCATGTTATCGATCACATAGTCGTAAATGGCTCGCGCACGGGCGAGGGGAGATGGATCGGTTTGAGGCAGTTCGGCTCGCACGCTGTCGATGAGCGGGCCGGAGACCGGAACTCTAAGGTCTGGGCCCAAGGAAAGCGCCAACTCCTTCCGCTCACTTGGGCTGTATGCTCTGATGGCGGATGATGCCAGTCGCTGCTGCTCAAACACCCGGCGCTGAGCAATGTAGTCCACCACAACAGTGATGGGCTTGCCGTCCGAACGATCCACGTGCCCATGCCAGAACTTGTTGCCGTACCGGCTCTCGATCGTCTCCCGACCAGGGATACTCGCCTTGACATCGCGGCGGAGGATCGCCTGGTGGGCATCGGTGACGGCGAGTGGAATGAAGACATCGATA
>VBOO01000095.1 GCA_005877505.1 Nitrospirota bacterium | reverse complement strand
TCGAAACGCCGTCGAGGCCCCGCAGACTCGCCTGCAGGCTGAGGCCGCCGTCTGGGCGCCCAGCTCGCCGCCACCCCTCAGTCACCGGCGACATCGGCGCCACCCCGCCGCCTCTGCGCGTCAGGGCTTCACGATGCTATAATTGCCGCCATCGTTGCTAGGCGAAGGAGGCTGCTATGCGCAAGATGTTTGTAGTGATCGCGATGATCTCACTGCTGGGTATGCAGGGAGGGGTCAGCCCGGCCCTCGCTGCCGAGGATGACGGCTCCCAGGTCACTATCACTTCGCCCAAGGATGGGGATGTGGTGGGGGACACCTTCGAGCTCAAGTACGAGCTGGTCAAGGGGTCGAAAGCGGCGCACGCTCATGTCTACCTTGACGGCAAGTACCAGAAGGGCTTTGATGGCACCTTCATGGGCGTGCCCAAGGGCAAGCACGAAATTAAGGTTGCAGCGGCCACCGGGAAGCACGATGTGCTGGCGGCGTCGCAGATCATCACCGTCGAGGTGAAATAGGTTTCAATGTGGAGGGGCACGGCGCGCCGTGTCCCTACATCATCCCCGCACAAACGCATTGAACCGGATTTCGACGCCGATGCGCGTCTCCGGCCCGTGGCCCGTGATCACGCGGGTGTCCTCGTCCAGGGTGTAGAGCCGGGTTTTGATGGACCGTTCGATGGCCTGGGCGTCACCTCCCCAGAGGTCGGTCCGCCCGATGCTCCCTCGAAAGAGCGTATCGCCGGCCAGCAGCAGCTTGGCGGCCTCGAAGTGGAAGCACATGGAGCCGGGGGTGTGCCCCGGCGTATGCAACGCGACGCCCGTGACCTCGCCGAGCGACAGTTCCTCGTCGTCCATGAGCCACCGATCCGGCGGCGGAGCCGGAGCATAGGGCACGCCGAAGGTCTGGCACTGCAGTTCCAGATTGTCCCATAGCTCCTGGTCCGCCTTGTGCAGCCACAGGGGCGCCCCCGTCGCGCGCTTCATCTCGCCAGAGGCGAGGAAATGGTCGAAGTGGGCGTGCGTGTGCACGATGGAGGTGACCGTCAGGCCCAACTCCTCCAACTCTTTCAGGATGCGCTCGGAGTCGCCGCCCGGATCCACCACGATGGCCCGCTTGGTCGCTGGGTCGCCGATGATCGAGCAATTGCACCCCAGGGGCGGCACCGGGAAGGAGCGGAAGATCATGAAGTTTCCTGCTTCGGTTCGCTCAAGGGCTGGCCGGCCGAATCCCAGGTTTTCTTGTTGACGATGATCGGCGCCTTGAACAGCACCGCCAGGGCGATCGCGTCGGAGGAGCGGCTATCGAAGATGTAGGTGCGGCCGCCCAGAGTCACCGTGAGGTCGGCATAATAGGTTTTCTCTTTCAGCGTGATGACCGCGCGGGTCACCTTGGCGCCGAACTCCAGGAGCATGAGGCGCATGAGGTCGTGGGAGAGCGGCCGGGGCGAAGCGCCGCCTGAGAGCGCGCTGGAGATGGACACGGCGACGGTCGCATCCACGAAGATGGGGACGAAGCGGTCCCCGATGATTAGCAACACCACAGGACTGTGGTCCACCATGCGAACCTGCACCTCCTGGACCTCGACCCCGTCTTCGGCGGCCCAGATCGCAGGCCCGGACGCCAAGCTCAGGACCAGGCACGCCGCTCCCATCATCGCTGGCTGTAGACGTTTCATAGCATCACCTCCTGCCCTCCTTCCGCCTGTTCGTTTGAGAATAGTCCACGCACGGGCGGCCGTCAACGGGGGCTGAAATTCCAGTGAGGGCTGCGGTATAGTAAACATTGAAGCCATGGGACGAGAGAATCCTAAAGTCGCCCGGGGGACCTTCCTGGTTGCCACCCCCCACCTGCGCGACCCCAACTTCCGGCAGGCCGTCGTGCTGATCTGCGAGCATGGCTCTGGGGGATCGCTCGGCCTCGTGATCAACAGGCGCACCGACCAGCACATCATGGAGGTGCTGCCGCAGGCGGCCGGTCTCCACGAGAAGGCGGGCTTCGTGTACGTCGGAGGTCCGGTGCAAAAGGACAATCTCCTGATTCTCCATCGGATGGAGCGGGAGGTCCCGGAGGCGCGCCAGATCTTTGACGGGGTGTGCCTGGGCGGCGATCTGGCTGTGATCGAGGAGGCCTCCGTGGAAGGACAGGAAGGAGATCTGATCCGTGTCTACATGGGCTATGCGGGGTGGGCGCCTGGGCAGTTGCAGTTCGAATTGGCGACGGGCTCCTGGATCGTGCTGCCGGCCGACCTGAAGATTGTCTTCGCGCGGGACCCCCTCCAGGTCTGGCCTACGATCCTCCGCTCGCTCGGCGGCGCGTACACGCTCTACGCCACCATGCCGCCCGATCCCTCCCTCAACTGAACTGCCTCTCGATCGTTTCGATCTCTTCCTCGTACGGCGGGCTCACCGCGAGCTGAGCGACCAGTTCCGCAGGCAAGGCATACAGGTCAGTCTCTTCCCCAATGCCCTTGAGCGTGAACGTGCACGGCGGCAGATCTTCCGGCAGCACTCCCTGGTTACGGGCCAGGGCGTAGGTGCGTCGGGCGAGCAGCAGACCGCCGGGTTGCGCGGCGCTCTCGAGGCGCTGGGCCTTGTTGACCTCTGGCCCGATCACGGTGTAGTCCCAGAGGTATTCAGTCCCCAGGTTGCCGACCGTCACGAAGCCGGTGTTGATGCCGATGCGGATCAGGTGCGGTTCCTGGCCCTGGCTGAGCCAGCGCAAGTTGAGCTCCGTCATTTTCTTCTGCATGGCCAGCGCGGCGCGTACGGCGTTGGCGGCGTTACGCTCCACGCGTTTCTCCTCTGCCTCTTCCCCGCCCCCTTCGGGCTCCGCATCGCCGAAGAAGGCCATGATGCCGTCGCCCATGTATTTGTCCAGGGTTCCACCGTACCCGCGCAAGATGATCGTCATGGTGGTCAGGTAGTCCCGCAGGATCCGCTGGATCTGAAGGGGATCCGCCCGCTTGCAGAACGCGGAGAAGCCCTTGATGTCCGCGAAGAACACGGTCAATTCGCGCGCGCGGCCCGCCAGCAAGCGGGGAATGGTTTGGGGATTCTCCTGGATCGCCCTGATCGTCTGGGGCGGGAGGAAACCGCCCAACACAGACTGGAACCGCAGGCGCTCCCGATCCACGAAGAGGAAGCGCGTCACCAGGAGGAGGATCGGCGCCACGCCCAGCGCCAGGATGGGATTCACGGCCGGCAGGAGGACACCGGCCTGGTTGAACACCTGCTGCAGGGCGAAGAGATAGCCTCCGAGGACAACCATGAAGCCCACCAGGACCAGCCACGGTCCGCCCGCGAGGGCGGCCCCGGTCAACACAAGCACGGGCGCGCCCAGGCACAACGCGGATTCGCGCTCAGTCGCGTCGCGCAGGAACTGTTGTCGCAGGAGCATGTTCAACAGGTGCAATTGGACCTCGCTGGAGGGGAAATCTCCTTCGAACGGGGTCGCCACGCGGCTGCTCGACCCGGTGGTCAAGTTGGAGACGATGACGGTCTTGCCGGTGAACCTCTCGGGTAACTTGGCTCTGCTCTGCTCCGACCTCAGTTGATCGAGGATCCAACTGAAGGGATAGTGGTGGAAGCGCGCGCCCCAGTGCCCGGCGTAGTTGATCCAGGTGCGTCCGAGCTTGTCGATGGGGATGACCATCTCTTCGCCTTTGCGAGACTTGAAGCGGATCGTTCGTCCGCGGTCGATCCGCATGGATGTGCGATCCACATCGAGTTGCCGGAGGGCGGCGGCCAGAGCGAGTGACGGCACAAACCCTCCCTTGACGGCATAGAGCAGGGGCACTCGCCGCACGACACCGTCCCGGTCGGGGGTACGCTGGATGTGGCCCAGCCCTCTGGCTGATTCAACCAAGCCGGCTAGCGGCATGGTCACGTCGCCCGCCGCCGGAATCTCTCCGAAACCCTGGGCTTCGCCCTGCAGCAGGTGCCGTGGCGATGTGAAGCGAACCAACTCCCCGCTCTCGCCCTTGGGTGCAGGGCTCAGGGCGATGGGATAGAAGACCATGCCGGCATTCCGGGTCGCCGTCACCAGCGCCTTGTCCTCGCCGGGATTCGCGGCTGGATGGTCGAACAGGAGATCGACCAGCACTGCCCGCGCACCCGATTTGCCGAGCAGGTCGAGCACCTGGGCATGGATGCGCCGGTCCCAGGGCCACCGGCCGATCCCGTAATCGTACGCCGCGCGGTCGTCGTAGTCCAAGGACACCACGGTCCCGGACCGGTCTTGCGAGAGGTCGTCCGACACGGGGAGCGGAGGCCGGTGTTGGTAGCGGAGATCGACAGTCCAGAGCTCCACGGGTTCCAGGAGCGCGGGCCGCGCAAAGTTGAGGAACAGGGGCAGCGCAATGGCGATGGCGCTGCAGACTAAGAGGGACGCGACATAGGACCATGACCACTCGCGGGGGGAGAAAGGCATACGCATTAGCCGCCCGATCCTCCGATCGCGGGTGGTTTCTTTGGCGCCGGCGGGGCACTTGAATCCTCAGCGGGCTGTGACTTTTTGGCGGGCTTCGTCTCGCTGGCCGCCGGGGGCTTCATCTCTTCAGTGGCCGCTGGGTGTTTCATCTCTTCGGTGGACGTCTGGCGCTTCATCTCTTTTGGTGGTTGGTCCCGCTCGGCCTTTCCGAACCCGGGACCGGTCGCGCAACCAGGCAGTGAAAGTGCGAACACACACGACAGGATGAAGGTGGCGCTCCATGCTCTGCTCATCGCTCCAGCCTTCTCGTAGAGGAGAAGAATCTAATGCTCTGTGAGGAGGCTTTATAGTACTCTTTGTGTAGGCTGGTGTCCACTAGGAGAACGCTTTGTTTTCATTGGGATGTGGAGGTCAAGGAACGCTGGATTCGGGGCTCTTCCGAGGGCGCAGGCCAGCACGCGATCGAGCCCCAGCAACCCGTGTCCGATAAAGACCGTCACGCGCGCTCCATCGACTCCGCAGAACGCGTTCCGCAGGTGCACCGTCCGTCCAGCATCGATCCGAACGAACGCATGGCTGCCCATGCCGACCGGTTCCAGGCTGGTTCCCAGACTGGCGCCTGGGAGTTCTTGAACGTCGCGCAAGGCGGTGGCGTTGAGGAAAAGGACCGCGACGGTGAGGAGAAGCCCCGTCGCTCCTCCGAGCAGAAGGCGAGCCCAGACTGGCATGGGCTGTTGGCCCTGCGCTGGCGGGCGTCGCTCGGTGAGCCACACCAGCACGAGACCGGCGGGGACCGTGATCAAGAGCAGGCCGTGTTCGGCCGTCGTCTGGTAGGGGGCCGCTATCGGCGTCTCGGAGAAGATGAAGTAGAGAACTGGCGAGAGCAGAATCAGCACCGCCGCGCTGATCTCGCGGACGTTCACGCGCCGCCTTACCATTCGGCTCCGTGGGATGTCATGGCCCATTTCACTCTACGGAGATGGCGCGTCGGAGTCAATGACAGGCGTGGTATACTCGGCGCCGCCGCTGTAGGCGAGTTATCGGGGTGACCTCCTTGCGCCTGACTGGGCACGTGATCGGTCTGTTGAAGGAATACATGCGGGACCTCGTCGAGCAGGCGCGCCAGGAAACGGAGGCCCAGCGGTCCTTCGGCTTCGCGGCGGCCCCCTACCGGCCCGACCACGCGATCTCGGATTTTCTGGCGATCCTGGACGACCGGATCGAATCGGAAGGTCTTCAGGTCGGATTGCCGGAGGGGATTCTGCACGAGCTGTGGAAGCTGTGTGAGGAAGCCCGACCGCACGTTGAGGAGGCCGTCTGGCTTCAGGCCAACCTGAGCGACGCAACCCCGTCCAAAGCCCTCACGCGCGAGCGTACGTACCGCTCGCTGATCGAGTACATCGAGAAGCAGACCGGGTGAACACCATGTCGCCGCTCGTTGACGGGCGCCTGCCCCCGGCGGTCGTGCCGCAGCGTTATGAACTGCTGTTGACTGTCGAGCCGGACCGCGGGGAGTTTTCCGGCTCAATTGCCATTCACGTGCAGGTTCGGGAGCCGGTGCGGGCCATCACC
>VBOO01000094.1 GCA_005877505.1 Nitrospirota bacterium | reverse complement strand
AACTCCTCGGCGCTCACGCCGAGTTCCGCCGCGGTCTCCCTGATCCCCTGCCGGGCCATGTCCGTGTCCACCCAGGTCGGACAGATCGCGTTGACGGTGATCCCGCGTGACGCCACTTCGAGCGCAAGCGCTTTCGTCAAACCGATGATGCCGTGCTTGGCGGCGCAGTAGGCGGCGTAGCCGGGGACGCCAAACCGGCCGAGGACGGACGAGAGATTGATGATCCGTCCGTGCTCTCCGTCCTTCATGACGCCCAAGGCCTGCTTGGAACAGAGGTAGGCGCCCGTCAGGTTCGTCTGGATGATCGCGTGCCAGCGGGTATCGTCCGGATCGGTCAAGGGAGTCCGGCCGGATGCACCGGCATTGTTCACCACGATATCGATCCGGCCGTGGCGGCCCATGAGCGCGTCAACCGCGCTGCGCACCGAATCCGGATCGGTGACATCCAACTGGAGGGTCACAACTTCATGACCGTCCGCCCGGGCGGCCTTGCTTCCCTCCTTCAAATGGACGGGCTTCCGCGACCCGATCGTCACCCGAGCGCCTTCACGAAGGAAGGCCAAGACGATCGCCAAGCCGATCCCCGTCCCCCCTCCGGTGACCAGAGCCACGCGATCCTTCAGGACCATGTCAACACTCCAGCGTGATCGGGCAGCATCTTAACATACGGCTCCTTGGCTGCGCCGCGCCATTTAGGCTAGGATGCGCCTTCGATCATGCCCGGCACTCTCTATATCGTCAGCACCCCGATCGGGAACCTGGAAGACATGACGTTCCGCGCGTTGCGCGTGCTCAAGGAGGCAGGTATCATCGCTGCTGAGGACACCCGTCACACCAAGCAGCTCTGCACGCATTTCGGCATCCACACGCCCCTGACCAGCTATCACGACTTCAACAAGAAAGAGAAAACCGCTGTGCTGCTCGCGCGCCTGCAATCGGGCACCGATGTCGCCCTCGTCTCTGACGCGGGCACGCCGGTCGTGTCCGATCCAGGATACTTCTTGATCACGCACGCAATCGCGGCCGGCATCCGGGTGGTGCCGATTCCAGGCCCTTCGGCCGTCTTGGCCGCCCTGGCGGGGTCCGGCCTCCCCACCGATGCGTTTCGATTTGAAGGCTTCCTGCCACGCAAAGAGGGACCCCGGTCAAAGCGGATTGCCCGTTTCCGCGAGGACGCTGCCACCGTGATCCTGTTCGAGGGCCCCCACCGCATCGAGAAGCTTCTGGTCTCACTCCTCGCGGGTCTGGGCAACCGGCGGGCGGCGCTGGCCCGGGAACTGACCAAGCACTATGAAGCATTTTACCGGGGGACCCTGGAGGAGCTGATCGCGCTGGTCCGAAGCCATCCCCTCAAAGGCGAAATTACCCTCGTGGTCGAAGGGGCTCCAAAACCGACACGATCGGAGCCAGAGGAAGGCGCCCGACCGGATCAGGGACTCGATGGGGAATGAAGACGATGGAAGGCTAAAAAGCAATCAGGCGGTGGTTAAAGACCACCGCCTGATATGGAGCACTCACTGACCCGGTGTGCGCGCGCGACGCCACACCGCATTGAAATTTTACTTTTTCTTCTCGTAATCCGTCCCGTACCCGGAATCCGGTGAATAGCAATTCCAGCATTGTCCGCCGACGCCTCCCAGGACAGAGCTATTCGGGGCGTTGATGCCGCGATCTGTGTCCGGCTGATAGCCGGCCTGGGGGACTAACTGGGTCGGGGTGACGGCCTGACGGATGATGCTCAAATCTAAAACATAGGCATCACCCTCGGGAACGTCGGCAGCGAAGGCCCCGGTGCCGAGTCTCCGAAAGTGCCGCTCGGCCTGCACCTCAACATCGTTGCCCAAGTCGATCGCCTTTATGGTCTCCATGTTGGTCTTGGGACCCAGCCGCAACGTGACCAGCGATCCACCGCCCGTTTCCACATAGATCTTCCCGCCGGGGATGTCCTTGCCCCAGAGACGTCCATACACGGTCTCAGGCTTCGAGAGCAGTTCACGCATGAACGAATTATCAATCCCGCCACCCGGGCCGCTTCCGATTCTGCCGGTCCCGATGCCGGAATACCCCTCCTGCAAGACCGACCGCTCTTGGGCCACCGTCTCCCCGACAGCCAACATGATGGAGAAAAGGGCAACTGCGCTAATTGTTAGGACCCGTATCATAGAGGTCACCTCCCTCCAGGAAAGAAAAAATAGTTCCGACGACGCCTACACGCCGCCACTTCCGCCTGAGCAGATACCCCTACACAATCGAAAGGTAGAAGCGAATATAGCGCACCCGTCAAAGTGGTGTCAAGGGGTTCCATTGCATGAAACCAGAAGATTTTTAGCTTTAATCACTGGAGCTATTGGATATCCCGCCATGTTTGATCGAAATGGCGGGGCCAGCTACAGGCAGGATTACTGGTGGTATTGAGTATCCAGCCCTTTTGATCGAAGCGCTGGTCCCGCAAGCGCGGCGTGGTGCCCGGGGGGAGGGTCGAACTCCCATGGTGTCGCCACCGGCGGATTTTGAGTCCGCTGCGTCTGCCATTCCGCCACCCGGGCGCCCATCGTTCGCTACGGCGTTTCTAGCACGCGTCCTCCCAGGCGTCAAGGCAAGGAGGTTTCCTTTTCCGTCGAAGGCTGTGCTAGAATCGACCCGGAGGTATCGAGTTATGCCACAGGTCCACTGCGTGCGTTGCGGAAACCAAGGGGACGCGATCGCCGAGCCGCTGTTCTTGGGCAGGCTTGAGACCCAGGTCAAGGCCAACATCTGCGCACCATGCTGGGCGGAATGGGTGAAAATGCGCGTCATGGTCATTAATGAATACCATGTGAATCTCGGCGACGAAAGCGGACGCGCCCTCGTCAGGGAACAGATGCTGAATTTTCTGAAATTACCCAAACCGGAACAACAGCCGCAATAGACTAGACGGTCCCATCCTCAGTAGTTTCCGCCGGACTCCATTTGACAAGCGAGACGCGAAAGTGGTAGGTATGGTGACGTCTTCCTAGGGTGTCGAATGCTGACTCAGATGCATGTCCGGGGGTTGATGTTCGACCCCTACACGAACGCCTACATCGTCATACTCCGGGATGAGAGCAACTCCGAGATGCTCCCCATCTGGGTCGGCAAGCCCGAAGCCAGCGCCATCAGTTTTGCCATGGAGGGAATCACGACCCCCCGGCCGATGACCCATGATTTGATGAAAGTCATTCTGGATACAGCCGGCGCCAAGGTCATCAGCGTGGTGGTCACCGACCTCAAGGAGAACACCTATTACGCCAAGGTCCATCTCTCGTATGAGGATTCAGAGTACTCGATTGACGCAAGGCCGAGCGATGCGATTGCCCTGGCCTTGCGATCGAAAGCCCCGGTGTTCGTCAACGACAATGTCATCCGCAAGAACAGTAGCGAAGACATGGACCGCTGGTTGGAGAATCTCAAGCCCGAGGATTTCGGCAAGTACGACGCGTAACCGGTCACACCTCCCTGGCAGGTACGGTTCCCGGTCTCAACCAGAACGAGATGCTCTCAAGGGAGGCGGAGACATCCCGCCGCTGATACAGCGACGAAGAGCATGGGTTCGGCACGGCGGTAACGGGTGAACGATCACGCAAGGCGATGGAGGGCGCGTTGGTCAAACTGACGGTGCAGGGCGTGATGCCCGACGCCATCCCCAACTCGGAGAGCCAGGTGGTGATCTTGCAAGACGAGAGCAAGACCAATACCCTGCCCATCTGGGTCGGCGTCGCCGAGGGGACGGCCATCAGGCTGGCCCTGGAAAGCGTGGTTCCTCCGCGCCCGCTCAGCCATGACCTGATTCGGAACCTGACCGAGCAACTGGGCTTGACCATTTCGAAGGTCGTCGTGACCGACGTCAAGAACAACACGTACTACGCCTCGATCTTCCTGAGGAGCAAGCAGTCAGACAAGCAATCGGAATTGACGGTGGACTCGCGGCCGAGCGACGCGATCGCCCTGGCCCTGCGGACCAGCTGTCCGATCTACGTCACCCAGGAAGTCTTGGACCACCTGGCTCCGGAAAACATCGACCCCTGGCTGAAGATCCTGGGATCAAAGGAGTTCGGTGGCACCGTCTAGCGTCAAGAGCGGGGGCAGCATGACGAGAACCTATTCCGCCAAGAAGGCGGACATCACGCGCAAGTGGTACCTGGTCGATGCGAATGGGAAGACGCTGGGCCGCTTGGCCTCGCAGGTCGCGATCGTGCTCCGGGGCAAGCACAAGCCGGTCTTCACCCCGCACGTGGACACCGGCGACCACGTGATCGTCGTTAACGCTGAAAAAGTGCACCTGACCGGCGACAAAGTCCGGACGAAAACGTACTATCGGCATTCGGGCTACCCCGGCGGGTTGAAGGCGGAAACCGTCAGGGAAGTTCTGAGCCGCAAGCCCGCCGCGGTGCTGGAGCGGGCCATTAAAGGCATGCTGCCCAAGACCCCGCTCGGCAAGAAGATGGCTCGCAAGTTGAACGTGTACGCCGGTCCGACCCATCCGCACCGGGCGCAAAAGCCCGAGGCCCTGACCTTCTGATCTGCCACGAGGAGACGACACGTCCATGTCCCTGACCAACGCAACAAACGCGACGGGTAAACGGAAGCGGGCTATCTGCCGAGCCTGGGTCAGCGCGGGGTCCGGCCAGTTCACGATCAATGACCGCGCCCTGGAAACCTATTTTCCGAGAGCGACCCATCGGTCGACAGTCACCTACCCCATCGAGATCTCGAACCTGCAAGGGAAGCTGGACGTGAAGGCGACAGTCGAAGGCGGCGGGAACACGGGCCAAGCGGGCGCGCTTCGGCACGCCCTGTCGAAGGCCTTGGCCGCGATGGATCCTGCGCTGCGGCCGACTCTTAAGAAGGAGGGGCTCCTCACCCGAGACTCGCGCAGCAAGGAGCGGAAGAAATACGGGCAGAAGGGTGCGCGCAAGCGCTTCCAGTTCTCGAAACGATAAGGGGCGACGACCCTTTCACGAGGGAAGGCCCCGTGGCCTTCCCTTTTTTTATTACTCGGAGCATTTCGAGATGACAACGGTCGCAGTCGTCGGGGCCAGCGGCTACGTCGGAGGGGAACTCCTGCGTCTCCTGTTCCGCCACCCCAAGGTGCGGGTCACGGCCGTCACATCGGAGCAATCCGCGGGCAAGCCGGTCCAGTCGCTGTTTCCCAACCTTCTGGGACCGGAACTGGTGTGCGAAGCCCTGGACCCTGACCGGATCGCCGCCAGGGCCGAGGCGATCTTCCTCGCCCTGCCCCATACCAAGTCAGCCGGCCCCGCACAGCGGTTCCTCAAGGCCGGCCGCAAGGTTCTCGACCTGAGCGCCGACTTCCGTCTCAAAAGCGCGCAGGCCTATGAAATGTGGTACCAGACCACCCAT
>VBOO01000093.1 GCA_005877505.1 Nitrospirota bacterium | reverse complement strand
GCCGTACCCTTCCGGACCGTACGGGGGCGTGAAGCTCCTGATCGCCAGCACGTCGGCCACTGTCACGCTGACCGCGGCCGCAATGGCGGTGTTCCCGGCGGCATCGCGGGCCACAGCGGTCAAGGTATGAGAGCCATTGCTCGTGGTGGCCGTATTCCAGGGGACAGAATACGGTGCCCTCGTCACTTCAGGGCCGAGGTTCACTCCATCGAGCTTGAACTGGACGCCGACCACGCCCACGTCGTCGGTGGCGTTCGCGGAGACCGCGACCGTGCCCGCGACTGTGGCGCCAGCCGCCGGCGTCGTCATCGATACGGTCGGAGGCGTGGTATCGGGCACTGGATTATTCACGGTCACGCTGACCGCGGCCGAGGTGGCGGTGTTCCCAGCGCCATCGCGGGCTACAGCGGTGAGGGTGTGATTTCCGTTCGCCACCAAGGTGGTGTCCCAGGAGACCGCCAAGGGCGGGGTTGTGAGCTCATCCCCCAGGTTGACTCCATCCACTTTGAACTGCAGCCCCACGACCCCGAATTTTTTGAAATGGGCATTCGACGTCCGAATGATGATCGTGCCGGAGACCGTGTCTCCCGGTTTGGGCGAGGAAATGAAGACAGTCGGTGGGGTGTTGTCTGAGGTGGCGATGTTCCCTGCCGTATCCCGAGCGACCGCCGTGAGGGTGTGGGACCCATCGAGCACCGCGGTGGTATTCCATGAGACGGCATAGGGCGCCACGGTCACTTCCGCGCCCAGATTCACCCCGTCGAGCTTGAACTGCACCCCGACCACGCCCACGTTATCGGTGGCGCTCGCGGAGACCGTGACCGTGCCCGCGACCGTGGCGCCGGTGACCGGCGCCGTCATCGAGACGGTCGGCGGCGTAGTATCGGACACTGGATTATCCACGGTCACGCTCACGGCGGCGGAGGTGGCCGTATTGCCCGCGGCGTCCCGGGCCACGGCGGTCACGCTATGCGAGCCACTGCTCGCGGTGGTCGTGTTCCAGGAGATAGAGTACGGCGCCGTGGTCACTTCCGCGCCGAGGTTCGTGCCGTCCAGCCTGAACTGGACCCCGACCACGCCCACGTTGTCGGCGGCGCTCGCGGAGACCGTGATCGTGCCTGCGACCGTGGCGCCAGCGGCAGGCGCGGTCATGGACACCGTCGGCGGCGTGGTATCGGGCACTGGGTTAGTCACGGTCACGCTCACCGGGGCCGAGGTGGCGGTGTTGCCGGCGGCATCGCGGGCCACGGCGCTCAAGCTATGCAAGCCACTGCTCGCGGTGATCGTGTTCCAGGAAACAGAGTACGGCGCCGTGGTATCTTCCGCGCCCAAGTTAGACCCGTCCAGCTTGAACTGCACGCCCACGACGCCCACGTTATCAGTGGCGTTCGCGGAGACCGTGACCGTCCCCGCTACCGAGGCGCCCGCCGGCGCAGTGATCGAGACTGCGGGCGCCGTTGTGTCGGAAGGAGCAGCCGTCGTGAAGGTGAAATCGTCGGAGGTGGCCAGATTGCCCGCGGCGTCTTTCGACTTAACCCGGTAGTGATAAAGCGTGCTCGCCAGCAGCCCGCTCAAGGCCGTGCTGTGGCTTGCGACCAGCGACGTATTCAAGGAAGACGAGCTTCCATAGGAGGTGGTCAGGCCGTACTCCACCTGTGAGTCGGAAGCCTCGCTGGTCGTCCAGGAGATGGTGGCGCCACTGAAGATGATAGCGGAGCTGGCGACGGCACTGATCGTGGGAGGCGTGGTGTCGGAAGCTGCGTTAAGGCAGCCGATGGGTTGTGTAGCGGCGACAACGTGATCAAGGAGCATCTGCGACTGGGAGCCCACGGGCGTCTGATCGGCATAGTGTTCCAGCCAGATCCAGTTCACATTGAGGTTTGCGTCATTTCTCCACTGGAATCCCTCAAAGCTCGTGGTGTCGGAGCTAGTGGGATAGAAGCTGTCCCAGACCCAGTGGCCTTTGGGAAAGCCTTGACCGAGGTAGTTTTTGCGCTGGCCATTGATCCAGAAGGCAAGCTCGCCGTTGCTGGCGGAAACCGGGGTGTTGAGTTTTAGCATGGTCTCCACGCACATCCATTGATCCGTCGTTACGGTCAGGTTGGGATCTTGGAGAAAGTCATTGCCCCAGTAGTTCCCGTTGGGATCGCTGTGCATCCCCATCCAGTAGACGTAGTTATCGAGGCGGCCAGATGCTTCAACGGGCTCGGTGGCTGCGCTAATGCGGTCGTTGCCCTGGGGCCGTGTTCCTGCCCCTCCCTGTGGCCAGTTTGTGGGAGGGTTATAACCGCCAATCCAGACGCTGCTGTGGTGATACGTAAAGCCCGCCTTGTACTTGACGTAATAACGAAGATAGAGGGTGTCGGTTACTGTTTTCCCGATATTAGCCAGGTTTTTGAACAGATGCGCGCCGTTGGTCTGTCCTCCAATGGCCGTCATCAAAAGCGAATGGGGGCCGCTGCTTCCCGGGGGCACGTCTGAGCTAAAAGAGAGGCCTGCGGGGTTTAAGATGTCATCGTAGCGCGCCGTCAGCGAGTTGATGCTGCTTTCCTCGAATTTTTCCGTATACACCACGGCCGGATCATTTTCAATTCCCACGTCTCCCGGATATTTCTGAGCGAGGGTCCCGGTCGGCGTCGGATTGCTGACCATCACGGTGATGGAGGCGCTGGTGGCGTTACCCGTCGCGTCCTTGGCCGTGGCCGTGATGGTATGGGCGCCGGCACTCAGGGAAGCCGCGTTGAGGCTAAAAGTCCAGTTGGCGGTCCCTCCGGCCGCTGCGGGTGTCCCGTTATCGACGGCCACCACCACCGAGGCCACCCCCACGTTATCGGCGGAGGTGCCGCTGACCGTGACGGTCCCCGAGACCGTGGCATTATTGGCAGGAGCCGTGATCGAAATGGCGGGCGTGGTCGTATCCGCTGGAGCATTCTGGTAGCAGTTGGTTGGGTCGAAAACCCTCACGTTCGCGCTCCCATACGCGCTGTCAATCGCCGCGGCCTCGTAGCAGAGCCGAGCCGGGATCTTGTAGGCGTGACCGGCGTAACCGGTTAAATTACCGCCTGTCACATCAGGGCCGATGGGAGGCCAGGGAATCGTGCCCCACCAAGAAGGCTTGGCCGACAGGTACAGCGACGGCGGGAGTGTCTGGCTTGCCGGAACTGGATTTGCAAATTGCGCGAGTCCCGACGGCACCTCGCTGGCGACGAAGCGTGATGTGCCTGTCACCGTATCGTAGTTACCCCAGCGCATGAGGGTCGTCTTGACAACCGCGTCGCCGGGAGCACCACGCCTGTTATCAGGCTCACCGAATGAGAAGATGTCGGTGTTGTTGCGTGTGAGGTTGGACTCGTAGGTATTGTAGTACCCATTCCGACCGAGCACGTTGCCGATCACGTTGAAGAACCGGGAATACGCCCAGAAGTGCATCACCGTGGTATTGCTCTCCTTCGGTGGGTTGTTGTAGATGTCCCCGTAGAAGTGATTCCGGAATAGGGTCGTGAAATGGTGGGTGCCGTGGATGTTATCACTCTGAATCCCGAGGCCGTCATTCCCTTCCAAGAGAATCATGCCATCGCCGCCAGCATGATTCGTGAACGTGGGTTGCATCCAGCCAGGCGCGGACCCATTGGCTGTATAGTTATCGTCGATCGAGAAGTTGTACGCGACGACGTCGCCCGTCATCGCGGCGGTCTGCACCAGTGGTGCGGTCACGTGCTGGAAGACGTTGTTTTCGACAAGATTGTCGGATCCAGGAAACCATTCGATGCCATAGCTCTGAGAAGCGCTGCCCTGCCCACCGTAGAAGTAGCTGTCACGAACAATATTGCCATAGCCGATGTAGAACCAGACGTGATTACGCTCCGGATTGATCGATCGAATCCCCTTCACCCAGCAATTCATAGCGTTGTCGAAGCGGATCCCGTTGAAGGCCGGCGCGTTGTTGGTGTGATCGAGCGACATATCCTCGAGGCCGGCATTTTTGATCGGCGAGGAGGGCCACCATGCTCCCGGGCTTTGGGAAGAGCGCCAGTTCGGCATGTAGAGGCCGGGGGAGATCGTCACCTGGTTGCCGTTGATGGCCGTGACCCTGACGAGCTGCGCTTGCTGCCGGTTGGGCCGCGCTCCCCCGCCTGATCCTTCGCCGACGCAGCCTCCCCCGGTGGCACAGACGTAAATGCCGCCGCCGTCGGAGCTGTCATCGAGCTGGTCAAGGACGAGAAAATTCCCGACCTGAAGATTCGCCGTATTGCTGAGCGTGATCTGAGTCGTGCCTTGGGCATAGCCGGCTGTCCAGTTCGCCGAGTTTTCCGTCCCGCCAACCCAGTTGAAGTTGCCGCTCAGGAAGCAAACGCTGGCGCCGCCAATACCACTGTGGCAGCCCGCGTCCCCCGTGAAGATGAGTTTCGTCCGGCTTGCTCCAGCACCCCGGAGCGTGATGTCACTCTTAAGGTTGATCCCCGCAGAGAGGTTATACGTACCAGCATTGAGGAAGACGACCTGGCCACTGGGACAGGACTGAATGGCGCTATTGATCTGCACGGCGGTAGCGCCAGGATCCAAGATGGCACAGATGGCTGTGCGCTTCGGGATGCCTCCGGGAATGCCGGCCTGGCTCCAGTCTAGCCTTCGGCTGGGGTCTATAATCTGGGAAAGCGTCGGTGCGGCCTGGGTGGTCGCGCCGGCGGCTGCCGATTGAGCGGAGGTGTTGCCCGCCGCGTCGTAGCCCGAGACGGTGTAGGTGTAGGCGGTGGAGGGCGAGAGGCCCGTGTTCGAGAAGGAGGTGCCTGTGGCCGTGCCGACTTGGGAGCCGCCGCGAAAGACCTTGTAGCCTGTCACGCCTACGTTGTCGGTCGAAGCCGTCCACGTCAGGTTGATCTGGGAAGAGGAGACGGCGCTGGCCGACAGGTTAGCCGGGACGCTAGGCGCGATGGTGTCGGGAGAGGCCATTGTCGTGAAGGTGAAATCACCTGAGACAGCGAGGTTGCCCGCCGCATCCCTGGATTTGACACGATAGTGGTACAGGGTGTTGGCGGACACCCCGTTTAAGCTCTGGGCGTGCGCAGTCACCAGGCTGGTGTTCAAGACGGTGGAGGTGCCGTAGGCGGTGGTCAACCCGTATTCGACCTGAGAGTCAGAGGCCTCGTTGGTGGCCCACGTGATCGTGGCCGCCGCGGAGGTGATATTGAACGCCGACACCGAGGAGATGACGGGAGGAGTCGTATCATTCGTCACCGTCACATTGACCGCGGCCGAGCTTGCGGTGTTCCCAGCGGCATCCCTAGCCACCGCGGTCACGCTATGCGAGCCATTGCTGGCGGTGGTCGTGTTCCAGGAAACAGAGTACGGCACCGTGGTCACTTCCGCGCCAAGGTTCGCCCCGTCGGCCTTGAACTGCACCCCGACGACGCCCACGTTATCGGTGGCACTCGCGGAGACCCTGACCGTGCCCGCGACCGTGGCGCCGTTGGAGGGGGCCGTGATCGAGACCGTGGGGTCCATCGTATCGGAA
>VBOO01000146.1 GCA_005877505.1 Nitrospirota bacterium | reverse complement strand
CACCGAAGAGTTCCATCTGTCCCCACCTGTTCGTAACCCTCCTGTCGTTTTCTCCCTTCTATACATACCAAGTGGGATGCCATACTCAAACCTGTCCACATTTCGACCAAAATGAGAACAGTTAGGGGTTCCTTTCGCTCTGAAGAAGCGGGGCGAACGATGTGAACGTTGGGTAGCCAGACTCTCATAATTGTTCGAAAATGGACGTAAATGTCCCAACGAGGGGGCACGGTGAGGTTTCTTGCAGGATGTTGGGACTTACGGTTTCGTGGTCAGCGTTTTCAACTCAGCCTGGTAGGCGGCGGCGAGGGGTTCTTGGCCGGCCGCTTTGACGACCCGGATGAGGCGGGTCAACACGTCGACGGCCTTCGGCACCTGATTAAGCATGCGGTAGCCCCGGTAGGCCCGGTCATAGTAGCTGATCGCTTCATCCAGCCGGTGCTCCACCTCGGAGAGCTGGCCCAGACTCACAAGGTCGGCCTCTATCGCTGGCCGCAATTCCATCTCCTTATCGAGGGCGAGCGCCCGCTCGTACAGACCCCGCGCCTCAGGCCAGTGGCCGCGTTTCTCCGACACGGCGCCGAGATTACTCAGATTGCTCGCCATGGCCCGCCGCTCGCCCTTCTCGGTGTTGAGCGCGAGCGCCCGCTGGAAGCTCTGCTCCGCCTGGTCCATCTCACCCTTCGCCTGCTGGAGCAGCCCCAGGTTGTTCAGGACAGCAGCCTCGCCCCGGCGATCGTTGACCTCCCGGGCGAGCGCCAGCGCCTGTGTATAGAAAGCGAGAGCAGTGGCGTGATCGCCCATCAGGTGCGCCGCTTGGCCCCGGTAGCTCAGGCTATCGGCGATGAGCGCCCGATCGCCCAGTTCCAACGCGATCTCGTGCGCCCGGCGATGGAATTCCGCGGCCTTGCCAGGGTTGCCCAGGAGACCGGCGACCAGACCCAGGTCGTTGAGTGCGCCGGCGAGCCCAGCCCGGTCGTCGAAGCTCTCGGCCAGGCGGCGCTCCTCGTCGAAGAACTGGCCGGCTCGCGCAACGTCGCCGCTCAACAGGGCATGATGTCCCTTGTCACGGAGGTCCTGCTCCTGTGCGGCTACAGTCGGGAGTCTAGGCCCGACGGCCCCGCCAAAGCAGCCCCCGGCCACGAGCACCAACAGCAGGACGCTGAAGCGGGCGATGGTCATTCCCTGCCCAGGTCGTCGCGACGCAGGCTTCTCGGGACAGGAGCGATCCGCTCTTCCTCATGGGCCGCTCGCCCCTTTGTGGCGTAGGTGCTGGTCGGCCAGGTCTGTTGCGCTCCCGTCACAATCTCGTCCACGTCATCCAGCGTCCCCTGCACCGACCGCAGGAGGGGCGGCAGGTCCTCCGTGAAGGCCTTCATGTTGTCCGCAGCGCCCTGCAACGTGTCCATCACCCCCGGAAGCCTACCGGTCGCCGCCTTCACATCCCGCACCGCGTCGGCGGCACGATCCACGCTGCCGCGGACGCTGACCGCAATGGCGGGGAACTGGTCGGTAGCCTCCTTGACGTTCTGCAAGATGGCCGGCAGCCGCGTCGAAGCGTCCCGCACCTGACTGAACGCCTCGTGGCCGGTCTTCACGGCCGCCTGCACATCCTGCGTGATCTGCTCGAACCGGACCAGCGACTTCCTGACGGTCTCCACAAAGGGCCTGACCTCGGCGATCACCTCCGTGATGTTGAAAGGCTCTTCCGACGCGATGTGGCCGCCATCCGCGACCACGGGCCTGTCCCTATGGCCCACGGTGATCTCGATCTGCGGCTCGCCTACGAAACCGCCGGACTTGCCGAGCTTGGCGACCGAGTCCTGCCGGATCTTGTCCCGGTACTTCTTGAGGATCTCCAAGGTCACCTTGGCATCGTTCTGCTCGGTCACCTCGACCTTGGTGACCTCGCCGATCGGGACTCCCAAGAGCATCACCTGCTTGCCCGGCTTCAAGCCGAAGCCTTCACTGAACACCGTCGTGAGGTGGTACTTCTCTTCAAACAAGTTCTCGCTTTGGGCCACCAGCACCAGAACTCCGACGAAGACGAGGATCGGCACCAGCACAAACCATCCCACGATCTGGTGGAGACGGGTCTGCGAGAGTCGGTGTGAGTAATGCATGGCTGTTTCTCCTTTACTAGGATCCCCAAAAATCTTGCACCATCGGATCAGCCACCAGCGGAGCCTCGGCCGGCGGGCAGGAGGCCACAAGGCGACCGTCCCGGAGCAAGACCAGGCGGTCCATCACGCGTAACAGACTGGTGGGCGCATTGACAGTGGCGACGATCGTCGGTCGGCCCGCGCGCCGGTACTGCTCCAGGATCTTGCGCAGCCGGACGAGTTCATCGGCGTCCAACCCCAGCAGCACCTCGTCCACGCACAGGATGTCCGGGTCCATCACCATGGCTCGCGCGAGCGCCGCCTGGCGCGCATCGCCCAACGTCAGGTCGGCCGGCATCCGGTCCCGAAAAGCAGCCACGCCGCATTCCGTCAGGCGTGCCAGCACCCGCTCCTGGATCTCGGTCTCTGGAACGACGGTGTGGTAACGAAGCGGCAGCGCGACGTTGTTGAAGACGGTCATGTTGCTGATCAGCGCGGGCTTGGCGAAGACAAACCCCACCCGTTGGCGGAGCGCCAGGAGCTGTTCCTCCGTGGCGCGGGCTGGATCGGCTCCCAGCACCCGCACCGTCCCTGACGAGGGCGGCTCCAATCCAGCGCAGAGCCTGAGCACGAGGCCCTTGCCCGACGCATTGGATCCCACCAGGGCGACGGCCTCGCCCTGCTGCACGGTGAAGCTGATGTCCTCAACGAGCGCCTGATCCCCGTCGCTCGCCGAAACGCGGTCCAAAGTGATCGCCGCCTCCGCCATGGTCAGAGGTAAACCCAGACCGATACGATGATGTCGATGACCATGCAGACCGTCACCGTGTTGAGCATCGCCCGTGTTGTCTGCTGGGGCACCTCGGTGGGGGAGCTCACGACGGAGAGCCCGTGATGGCAGCAGATGACGGCGATGGTGAATCCGAACAGGACGCTTTTGATGACGGTGATTAAGACATCAGAGGCCGAGAGCGCTTCCTCGATCTCCTCCAGGTAGACCTGGATGGGAATAGTAAGGTGGATCTTGGCCACTAGGAATCCGCCCACGATTGCGATGAGATCGAAGTAGAGCGTCAAGCAGACCATGGCCACGATCATGCCGGCCACGCGCGGCATTACCAGGAAGCGGACCAGGCTGATGCCCATCGCATCGAGCGCGGCGATCTCCTGGCCGACCTGCATGTTGCCCAACTCCGTGCAGATGGCCGTCCCCGACCGCCAGATCACGATGAAGGCCGTGAGCAACGGGCCCAGCTCGCGAACCACTGTCAGCTCGATGATCTTGGCCAGAAAGGCGCCCGCCCCGACCTGTGGCAGCGTGGTCCCGGCCTGGATGATGATGATGAGGCCCAACATCATCGCGATCGCCCCAACGACCGGAAGCGCATCGACTCCGGTGAACAGGATCTGGCGGGTGATGACCCGGAAGACCTCGCCCCGTCCTCGCTGCGCGGGCGAGAAGAGCTCTCGGACAGCACTGAGACCTAGAACGAGGACCGCCGCCACGAACTCGAGGCCCTCGACCGTCTTCCTGCCGGTCCAGGCGATCACATCGGGCGCGGAGAGGGCTTACCCTCTCGGGATGTTCTGCTTCTCCCAGTCCGCTAGGAATTTCTTCAAGCCGATGTCGGTCAGTGGATGCTGGACAAGCTGCTTGAAGACGGCAAACGGCATTGTGCAGATGTCCCCGCCGATCTTGGCGGCCGCCACCACGTGCTGGGGATGGCGCACGCTGGCCACCAGCACCTTCGTCTTGAAGTGGTAGTTCCGGTAGATAGTCACGATGTCCTGGATGAGCCCCATGCCGTCCTCGCTGATATCGTCCAGCCGGCCGATGAAAGGACTGACGCACCAGGCACCGACCTTGGCCGCCAGGAGGGCCTGGCTCGGCGAGAAACACAGCGTGACGTTGACCTTGACGCCCTCCGAAGTCAGCGCCTTGCAGGCTTTCAAGCCTTCAGGAATCAGCGGGACCTTGACCACGATGTTCTTATGGATCTTGGCGAGGTCCTTGCCTTCCTTGATCATCGCGTCGGCTTCGATGCTGACGACCTCGGCGCTGATCGGGCCGTCCACGATCGAGGAGATTTCCTGGAGGAGGTCCTTGAAACTGCGGCCTTCCTTGGCGACCAGCGATGGATTGGTGGTCACGCCGTCCAGGATGCCCCAGTTGGCCGCTTCCTTGATCTCTTTTGTGCTGCCGGTATCGAGGAAAATCATCATGAGAGCACCTCCAAGAAGGATCGGTCTTGCAGGTCACTTTATGCTATTGTAGAAAAAATGCCACACCAATTGCAAACGGACCATGGACGGTCTGACCAACGGAAGGAGTCACCTGATGGCTCGTTCGGCTATTCTGCTCATTGCGCTTCTGTTCCTGACAGGATGCGCCAGCAATCCATACCTGGAACAATCCCTCAAACCGGCGGCCCAACGGCATGAGTCGAAGGAATGGTTCGAGAAGGAGTGGGGCAAGCCCTCCGGGACCTCCAAGCGATGGTTCGGACGCGGCGAGACCTGGACCTACTACCGGATCGCCGGCGGCACCCAACGCATTCTGGGCGGGATCAATCCGCA
>VBOO01000111.1 GCA_005877505.1 Nitrospirota bacterium | reverse complement strand
CGGTGGAATAAATGGCCAAGGGCGTCATCAGCCCTCAGGCTGGCAAGCCCAGGGAGGGCTGACAATCCCCGGCTCATGTGAGGCCGGGGACCTTGGCCGCCAGCAATCTGTACGATGACGTTGGTCTGGTCGGCGAAAGCGATCAGAACCGAAGGGGGCGGAGCCTTGCCAGAAGACCTTGCGATCGAGGCTGAGCGACCGAATTTCACGACGGCCGATCAGCGACTGGGCTCGGACACAGAGGCGCGGAAGTGGTATGCCCTGTGGACCAAAAGCCACTGCGAGCAGTTGGTCTTTGACCGTCTGGGCGCCAAGGGATTCCACGTGTTTCTCCCGAAGATCGAAGCCTGGTCTCGACGGGATGGGATGCGGCACCGTATCCCCGTTCCCATGTTTCCCGGCTACCTCTTCCTCCACCATGCCCTCGACCTGAATAGCTACATCGAGGTGCTCAAGACAAGGGAGCTGGTCCGCATCCTGGGTGATGGGCGAGACCGTCTGGCAGTGGTACCAGACGCGGAGATCGACGCCATTCAGAAAGTGGTGCACGCGCACCTTCCCACCCTGCCCTACCCTTTCCTACGTGAGGGCCAACGAGTCCGCATTACGAAGGGGCCTCTCGCCGGGGTGGAAGGGATCCTGGTGCACACCAAACCGAACAAGGGGCTGCTGGTCCTCTCCATCGAGCTGTTCCAGCGGAGCGTGGCCGTGGAGGTGGATTGCACGTTCGCAGTGGCGGCCTAGCGGGTCAGCCAGACATGCTGCGGGGCGAACGGACATGCTATTCTTTCCGCGACCATGGCAGGACACGGACACATTCCGTATTGGCTGCGCGTGGTGCTCGCGCAGACGTTCGTCGCCGGAGGACTTCTCCCCGGTGCGGCCCACGCCCAACTCTTACCCCCCACGGCAGCCCCGGCCCAAACCGGTTACTATCTGACCCCTTCCCTGTCGGTCGCCGAGGTCTACGACGATAACGTGTTTTTCGCCTCATCAGCACGCGAGCACGATTTCTTGACCCGCCTCAGCCCAGGGCTCCAGGCCGGGTACCAGTCCGCCCCGCTGACGGTCGCGGGAGGCTACTCCTTTGACTCAGAGATCTACAGCCGGCATTCGGCGTTGACGACGGCCCAGATGCGGCAGCGGGGCTCGATCGATGTGAAGGCCACGCCCATTCAGGTCTTGACACTCTCAGTCTCCGTGACCTACTTTCAGACGAGAACGCCAGTGGAACTCAACCTCGAAACGGGGCTGGCTGCAAGGCGCGTGTTGGCCGAGCGTTACACCGCAAACCCTGCGTTTACCTACCGGTACGATCCGCTGACGACGGCCAAGGGGGACTACACCTACTCGAAGGACCTGCTGGCCGGAGGCGTGACGATCGACTCACACATCGAGACCCTGACGCTCGACCGTCGCCTCAGTCCGAGAGACACGGTGGGGCCGGGGTATATCGGCCGTCAGTTTGCGTTCGCCGGCTTCCCGGTGCTGACCTCCCACGCAGTCACCCTGGGCTGGTCGCACGAACTCACGCCGCTGACCGCGTTCACGCTGCGCGGGGGTCCGCGCGTGACCGAGGGAACGGTAGACCGCTTGCCCGAAGGCTCGGCCTCCATCCGTCAGACGCTGAAGAACGGAGAAGTGTCGCTTGCGTATGCGAGCACCCTGGCCACGGTCATCGGGCAGGCCGCTGCCGCAACGGCGCAGGGCGTGACAGGCACGGCCACCGTTGAACTGCTGCCCAAGCTGAAGCTCAGCGCAGCGCCGGCCTACTTCAGGGTCTCAAGCGACGCGTTCAAGGCGTCGGTCTACGCGGTGACCCTTGAAGCCTCTCAGCAGCTCACGAAGACGCTGGTACTGGCGGCATCGTACCAGTTCAGCCTCCAGCGGGGAACCATCAATCCGCTAACCGGGACTGGCACACCCAGCACCGTGGAGGTCCTGCATAATATCTTCCTGATTAGGCTGACATTGACCTATCCGGCGCGGGTGGACTAGGCTGTCAGTGTATGTGTTCGTCATCGGACCTGACCTTCGCAGTTTTTCGAGGAGGACACCGATGCTGAGGCCCTGTCATTGGGCGCTCATTGCGACACTGGTCATTCTCACGCTGCCCACATGGGGACTCGGGCCCGCTTCAAGACTGGCCGCGGAGCCCGCTCCCGAGCAACGGGACTATCTCATCGGGCCTGAAGACGTGCTGGACATCTCGGTCTGGAACAACGCGGCGATCAGCCGAACCGTCCCGGTGAGGCCAGACGGCAAGGTCTCCCTCCCGCTCCTGAACGACGTGCAGGCGGCTGGGCTGACGCCGATGCAACTCCGGGATGTCCTCATCAAGAAGCTGACCGAGTACATGCCCACACCTGAAGTCTCGGTGATCGTCCGGGAAGTGCACAGCTTCAAGGTCTCCGTGATCGGGGAGGTCAAGAAGCCCGGGCGCCATGAGCTGAAGAGCCGAGCCACGGTGCTGGATGTCCTGGCACTGGCCGAAGGGCTCGGTGAGTTCGCGGCCCGTGGACGCATCGTGATTCTCAGGCATGAAGGGAACACCCTGAAGAGGATCCCGTTTAACTACAACAAGGTCGTCTCAGCGGACGGAGCGCTGGAGAACTTCCCCCTCCTGCCCGGCGACATCATTGTGGTGCCATAAGCAGGCTGACACGGACCGGAACCGGACATGGAAGGCGGACGCAACACCTCAGGATTGGATGCCGTGATGGAAGTGTGGAGTCGGCGTAAGTGGCTGGCGATCCTGGTCTTCCTCGTGCCATTCGCGGTCACAGTCAGCCTGGTGAAGGCCCTTCCGGACCTCTACCGATCCACCGCCACACTCCTCGTGGAGCGGCCGCAGGTCGCGGAAACCTTTGTCAAGTCGTCGGTCACGAGCGAACTGGAGACGAGGCTTCACACCATCAGCCAGGAGATCCTGAGCCGGTCGCAACTCCAGGATCTCATCACTCAATTCAACCTGTATGCGGAATTTCGCAAAAAGGCGACCCCGGAAGAGGCCGTCGAACGGATGCGACGCGATATTCGGATGGAATTCAAGGGGGCTGACACGCAATTCGGGCGCGGCGCGACCTTCGCCTTCACCCTCAGTTTCCGAGGCAAGGATCCGGAAACCGTGGCGAAAGTGACCAACACCCTGGCGGCCTCGTTTGTCAAGGAGAACGTCATGCTCCGCGAGCGACAAGCGAGTGGAACAGCCGAGTTCCTGCGCGTTCAACTTGAGGAGATGAAGAAGAAGCTGGACCAGGAGGAAGAGCGCCTGGGCGATTTCAAGGAGCGTCACGTCGGCGAGTTGCCCGAGCAGATGGAAGCGAACCTGGCCACCTTGCAACGGCTGAATACAGAGATGCGCCTGAATAAGGAAAACCAGATGCGAGTCATGGAACGGCTGGAGCGGGAGAAACTGACCCGACAACTTGTCGAGGCCAGGGCGTCAGCCTCTGACGGCGACGCGCCCATTACCGGGGGCGACGCCGAGGCGCTCACCGCCCGGCTCTCCAGACTGAACCAAGAGTTGACGGAGCTCCGCTCGCGCTTCAGCGAGAAGTACCCGGATGTGGTCCGGGTGAAGGCCGAGATCGCCGCCCTGGAGGAACAGCTCACGGGGACGAAGACAGACGGGCTGGCCGCCCCGAAAGCCACATCGCCGGCGAACCCGTCCCCCCCCCGGCTGCGGAAGTTCCGAAGCGACGCGGAGGAGGAGCTCAACGCCCTCAAGGAGGAAGAGAAGACGCTCCGGCAGGCCGTCGCCATGTACCAGCGGCGTGTGGACAACGCGCCCCACCGGGAACAAGAATTCCAAGAGCTGTCGCGGGACTACAAGACGATGAAGGAACTGTACAACACGCTGCTCCATCGGTATCAGGAAGCCCTGGTGGCGGCGAGTCTGGAGCAAGGGCAGAAGGGGGACCAGTTCCGCCTGCTGGATCAGGCGATTCCGTCAACACAACCGGCTGCGCCGAATCGCCTCCGGCTGCTCCTGATCGGCCTGGTGCTCTCCTGCGTGCTCTCCGCCAGTGTGGTGCAACTGGCCGAGCATCGCGATACGTCCTTCCACACGGTCCACGAGCTCCGCAGCTTCACCAGTCTGCCGATCTTGGTGAGCATTCCGTGGATTGCCACCAAGAGTGACGTTTCCCAGAGACGCTGGCGACTCTGTCTTGCGCTGCTGGGCCTGGCGATCCTTGTGGGCACCACGTACTTCATCGCCAAGGACAACGAACAAATGGTCTGGATGTTCGACTGGGGCCGCTCCTGACATGGCACTGGACAGAATGGCTGAGCCGCTCGCAATCGACGAGCACTTGGTGTGCCTCCACGCTCCGGCTTCGTTTGAAGCGGAACAGTACCGATCGCTCGCCCACGTGATTGAGTTGATGCACAAGGACACTGGCCTGCATGTGCTGGCGGTCAGCAGCCCGACGGCCGGAGACGGCAAGACCACGACGGCGATTAACTTAGCAGGGGCGTTAGC
>VBOO01000110.1 GCA_005877505.1 Nitrospirota bacterium | reverse complement strand
TGTTCAAACAGGGCGCTGCCCTGAGTCCAGAAACCAAACAGGAGAAGGAGGAGGTGATTCGTCAAAAGCTGCTCACCTATCAGCGCCACGTCCGAGAGCTCGAAGGGGAGGTCCAGACCAAGAAACGTGAGTTGCTCAGCGACTTCACCGAAAAGATCGAACAAGTGGTGCGGGAGATCGCCGAGCAAGAACACATCACGCTGGTCATGGAGCAAGGAGATGCCGGACCAGGTGCGCTGGTCTTGTACAGCGAACCCTCGATCAATCTCACGGATCGGGTGATCAAGGCCTTCGACAGCAAAGACGAGCGGTAGGGCGAACGGGGTGCTCCCAGAGACAGAGAGTGGTATGATAGCGTGATGCGCAAGACGGCTCTCATCCTGAGCGTGAGCCTCGTGCTGCTGCCTTCCTGCGCCTCCCACGATGCCGGCCTGCAGACGGTCCAGCCTGCCCAGACGACCGTCGTTCCTTCGACAGCAGAGCAACCTGCCACGTCGCCGGCCCTCATGGAGCGCCCGGCGCCCGATCCCCCACGGCACAGCGAGCCGGCACACTACACGCCACCATCGCCACCGGCCAATACGCCGGCGCCCCGAGGGGCCTGGCGGCCCTGGGTGCATTGAGGAGGCCCGCATGAAAGCCCTGGCATGGATCATGGCGGGCGCGTTCTTGCTCTCCGGCTGCGCGTCCGGGTCGCTGTACTACCACGAACGGTCTGACGGCACCCGGTACTATCAGACCCGGACCGGCCAACTCGTGGCTGTGGATAAGAGCGGCTTGGTGGTCGAGGCGCCCGTTATGTACGGAGCAGGGTACGTGAGGCACCTTCAGAAGAAGGGCGCTGACTGGGATCTGTCCGGGTACGATATCGTCGAGCCGCCCGGGTGGTGCATGGAATTGCTGAGCAGGAGGCCGGAATCCTGCCTGAATCGGACGTGGGAGTCCCTCGCGTTGATCCTCATGACCCCGATCTTGACACTGCCGCCCTGGCCCTGGCTCGGGCAGCATCCGCCCCTGCCGTCCTTCGACCCCGGTGCGTCCACCAACAGGTCGTAGCCTCTCGCATCACCCTCCCCGAACTACGGTATGATGGAGGGAGACAGGGACTTCTCTCCAGCGAGGTCGGACGCCATGGCGGAACTCTTCAAGGGCCTGGAGCGGATCGAGGAAGCCCGTCCGCGCCTAACGGGGTCGAGTTTCATGGCCGGCGTCTTCGTCGGCCGTCCCGATTTCGCCCTGCTCCTCCCGCCGCCGGAGCTGCCGGAAGAGAAAGCCGCCGGCGAAGCCTTTTGCCGGAAGATCGAAGCCTTCCTGAAACGCTGCGTGGACCCAGAGGAGATCGAGCGGACGGCGAAGATCCCCGAGGCCCTGCTCAAGGACCTCTTCGAGCTCGGCGCGTTCGGGATGAAGATCCCCAAGGAGTACGGCGGCCTTGGGTTTTCCTACACCAATTACGGTCGCGTCCTCACGCTCATCGCCAGTTGGAGCAACATCCTGTCGCTGACCGTCGCGGTCCCCCAGTCCATCGGCATCGCCATGCCGATCCTCCTCTTCGGCAACGAGACGCAAAAACGGACCTACCTCCCGCGCGTGGCCCGGGAAGCGGTCTCGGCCTTCGCGCTGACGGAGCCGATCACAGGCTCCGACGCCGCCAATATCCAGACCGAAGCGGTGCTGGACCGGTCCGGCTCGCATTTCCTCGCCAACGGGGAAAAGCTCTGGTGCACGAACGGGCCCATCGCGCGCTACATTACCTTGATCGCCCGAGTCCCAGCCAGGAGGGAGCTCCGGGACGGCACGCCGCTCTGGGTACCGGCGCGGGAAGGGGAAAGCTGCGACGACAAGGTCCATACCGCCTTCATCCTTCCTATGGAGACCCCAGGGGTGACGGTCCTGCAGCGGTGCCAATTCGAAGGGTGCCGGGGGATCGAGAACGCCTACATGCGTTTCAAGGACGTGCGCATCCACGCCGAAAACGTCATCGGCGAAATCGGCCAGGGGCTCAAGTACGCGCTCACCATCCTCAACGTCGGCCGCGCGATCAGCATCCCGGCCATCTGTCTCGGCATGGCGAAGCAGGCATGGCAGCCGACGCTGGACCGGGTCAACTCCCGGATCACCTTTGGCAAGCCCCTGGGCGCGCGGCAGACGCAGCAGATGCGCGCTGGCCGCATGGCAACCGACCTCTTCGCGATGGAAGCGCTGGCGTCGCTCGTGTGGCGCATGGCGGATCAGCACCACTACGACATCCGGATCGAGGCCGCCATCGCCAAGATCTTCTGCTCAGAGAAGGCGATCCGCTTCCTGAAGGACGCCCAGATCATCTTCGGCGGGATGGGTTACGAGACGGCGGAGTCGCGGCAAGTCCGGGGCGAGCCGGGCTTTCCGATCGAGCAGCTCGTCCGCGACGCCGAGATGTACCGTATCGGGGAAGGGGCCACGGACATTCTGCGGCCGTTCGTGGCGCGCGAGGCGCTGAGCCCACATGTCGAACGGGCGCGCACGTACCTGGAGGGCGGATTGACTGGGGCCGCGAAGCTCCGCGAGTGGCTGAAGCTCCTGCGGGGCTACGTACCCTGGTACCTGGGACTCTGGAGACGCGCGCCCCTGCCGGATCGTGAGGAGCTCCGGCGCCGCAAGGTCTCGGAAAAACTCTTATTCGCCGAGCGCACAAGCCGCCGCCTGGCCCGTACAATTCTGTACGCGATGGCACGCTATCGTGCCGCGCTGCGCGACGATCAGGGCCGGCAGAACCGGATCGAGGAGATCGGCGAGGACATCCTCACGATCGCCGCCACGGCCTTGCATGCCGATGCGCTTCACCGCGCGCAGGGGGACGGCCATGTCTGGGACCTCGCCGACGAATTCTTCCGGGAGGCCGTCACGCGCGTTGATGCCAACATCGCCGGCCTCAACCGTAATGACGATCAGCAGTCCGCTGGTGTCGGACAGCGCGCCCTCCGCAGCCTATACCCTTCCCTCTCCGACGGCATCATCGTGCGCGGCCTCAAGGAGTACATCCAGAAGGACAAGAACATGATCTGAACCCGCCCCGCCGGGCCATGCCATCATGAAGAAGCACGCGCCAAGAGGGTTTTGTCCATTCGCCACAACTGTTGCGCTCGCAGCGCTGGTCAGCTCCGCGCCGCTGTTGCCGGCGCAAGAGGACGATGTCGAAGTGCCGCCCGGAACGAAATTGTGCGATCCGGCGGAAAATGTCTATGGGTACTATCTCGTGAAAAGCACTAGGAAGCCGGACGGGACTCAAGACGTCGAGTACTATCGTTTCACGTCTCTTCCTGATCCGAAGACCGGAAATCTTCAAGCGGAACGGCAGCCGGTGGGATTTTCCGCCGCCCGGATTCAGCGGCATCCACAATACAAGGACAAACTGCAAATCATCAATCCCCACACCAGCCGACCGGATGAGTTCCCCTATGCCTCTTGCAAACAACAATGAACGAGCGGCCATCCTGTTAGAAGCGCTCGCCTTCCTCTGCGGTGCCTCCCTCCTGAATGGCCAGTACCGGAACCCCGACAGGACCTGAAATCATAGGACAACCCGCCTCAACAGTCGAAAACGCCTCGCATGGGATTTGCTCATTCTAGAAGATATGAAGCTTTCTCGGTGGATCCCCAATCTGGTGATTGTCTCGGTCCTGGCCGTCGTTTACCTGATCGCAGCCAAGCTCGGGTTTATGCTCGCCTTCGTGCACGCGAGCGCCACAGCGGTGTGGCCGGCCACTGGCATCGCCCTGGCGGCGTTACTGATGTACGGATATCGCGTCTGGCCCGGCATCTTCGCAGGCGCATACCTGGCGAACGTCACGACGGCTGGCACCATTGCCACCTCACTCGGCATCGCGGCGGGCAACACGCTTGAAGGCGTCGCAGGGGCGTACCTCGTGAATAGGTTCGCCAACGGCCAGAACGCCTTCAACCGGCCTCATGATGTGTTCAAATTTGCACTCCTAGCTGCAACGGTCAGCACGATGGTGAGTGCCACGGTTGGCGTGACCAGCCTGTCGCTGGGCGGCCTCGCCAACTGGGCCGACTTCGGACCGATCTGGTTGACCTGGTGGCTCGGAGACGCGGTGGGCGCGGTCAAGGTGGCTCCGCTGCTCGTGCTGTGGCTCAAGAATCCCCGCGTGCGATGGCAGCGAGAACAGGGTCGTGAGGCGGCCTGCTTGGTTCTCTGTCTCTTTGCCGTCGGCCAGGTCGTGTTCGGTGGGTGGGTTCCTCTCCCAGACAACGATTACCCGCTCGACTATCTCTGCGTGCCGATCCTCGTGTGGGCGGCGTTTCGATTCGGTTCCCGGGAAGCGG
>VBOO01000109.1 GCA_005877505.1 Nitrospirota bacterium | reverse complement strand
AACTATATCCAAACGCATTCGGAGGCGACGGTGACTCACGGCATCTGTCCGGATTGCATGAAGAAGCTCTACCCACAACTTGAAAAGCAAGTTCGGTAAAGACGGCGCCCGATGCACGTCGCACTCATCCTAGCCAATCTGTTTCCCGCCGAGGAGCGGGTCAACCCGTTCTACTTCGCCGGGCGGGCGGCGGTGTACGGCTTGCTGGTCTTCTGGGGCATGAAGTTCATCGCGACCCCCATGGAGACGAACTACGTGGGTGGGCACTTCATGCACCTCATCAACCTGCCGTTTCATGA
>VBOO01000076.1 GCA_005877505.1 Nitrospirota bacterium | reverse complement strand
TATCGTACAGATGCGCGAGGTAGGGGTTGATGGACGTGCACCTTCCAATGACATTCAGGAAGTACCAGGGCAGCACCCCCATACAGTCCATGTATTGGGACTTGACCACCTCAAATCTCCCGGCGCGCAGCAGTCCCTCCAAGTTCGGCTTCTCGTAGCGCCTGTAGTGGCCGACCGCCCTGTCAAGCGCGCTATAGAGCCATGGCAGAGCCGGCACGAACACGATAAACGTGCCCCCCGGCACGAGCGCGTGGTAGGCGGCGCGGATGGAGGCCTGATCGTCCTCGATGTGTTCGAGGACATTGATCATGATGATGGTGTCAAACCGTTCCGGGGACGATCGGAAGACCCCGTTGGTTGTCGTCAAGCGGCCTTCCCGCAGCAGATCTGAGTGGGCGGTCTCCAACCGCTTGCGCAGGTGTTGGTAGAGGGTACCATCCGGCTCGAAGACCTCCAATCGCGCCATTGGGTGACCGGACACATGCGAGCGCACGAGCCGTACGGTGAAGGTGCCGATGCCGGCTCCGATTTCGGCCAACCGCTCCCCGAAGAACGGACGGACTTCCTCGAAGAGCCATCGGTAGTAGTTCTCCAGATCGTCGAGTGCCAGGAGGCTGGCTGTCAGGCACTCGCATTGGGTCATGCGTCTTGGCGTGGATGGCTCACAGAGAAGTGATTCTAGACGCAGGTCTGGAAAGAGGCAAGGACAAACTGGTATAAGGAATCGCGGTTGAGGAACGTAACTGGAACAGAATGTTCAAGATTAAGAAATATCGGAAGGAATTGTCAGATCCGGTCCAGCTTGTCGAGTCCGTCGAGCAGGCGGCCCGCCAGGCGAGGGAGAATATACGCTGGCTCGTCGCCGGGGTAGCGGCGGCCGTCCTGGTAGGCGCGGCGGTGGGGGGCTTCCTGTGGATGCGCCAGCAGGATGACTACGCCGCGGCCAACCTGTTCTACGAAGCGACCCAACACGCTTCCGAGCCGTCGCAGGCGGGAGCACCCCCTGCGCCGCGTCGTCCGGAGGACATGCAGAAGGCCATCGAGACATTCCGGAAGATCCTCGCCGACTTTCCGAACAGCTCAGTCGCGCCGCAGGCCGCGTATCTGTTGGGGAATGTCTTGAGCGAGCGCAAGGACTGGGACGGTGCCATCAAGGCCTACCAGGATTTTCTGGCCCGCTACGGCGCCAACCGGCCCCTCGTCCCGCTGGTCTATCAGCGCATGGCCTACGCGCAGCTAGCGCAGGGCAAGCTGGACGAAGCGGAAAAGACGTTCAATGCGATCGTGCAGATGCCGAGCGCCCCCAACAAGGATCACGCGCTCTATGAGCTTGGCAAGATCAACGAACTGCTGAACCGACCGGAGGGCGCGCTGGCGTCCTACCAACAGATCGTGAAGGACCATCCGTCCTCTCCCTTCGCGACCGAGGCGTCCGTCCGCATCAAGACCCTCGATGCACGAAAGGCCGTCGCGCCTGCTGCCCATTCCCCGTCGCCCACCCCTCCGCCACCACAGAAGTAAGCCTGATCCCAGCATGAGCGTCACAGGGACGGTGAGTACAGACCATCCCTATCGACACTTGTCGTGTTGCCACGCGCTGGTCCTCCTTGGTGCGACCGGTGTAGTCGCGCTTGGAACCATGTTGATAGATCCGGCTCGGCTTTGGCTGTTGATGGTTCCGATGGTTTTCTGTGGTGCGGCCTACGGAACTGGCGTGCTGATCGATCGAGCCCTCGGTGGCTTTGTGGCGGGGGCTGATCATCCGCCGATGGTCGTGCTGTCAGCTCGCATGGGTGTCGGGCTTGCATGCGTGTCGTTGGTGACGTTCTTGAGCGCGCTGGGTGGAATGGTCTGGCTGGCCGGGCTGGGCGTACTTCCGGCCATAGCGTACGGGTTTGTCTGTGCCATTCGCGCAGGCTTTCAGTTTCGCCCGATCCGTGTGACTCCGGCCGCTGGAGTCGGAGGATGCCTTCTGGGTGGTGCATGGCTCGTGGCCTGGCTCTGGGCGACGATCCCGCCCACCTTTTATGACGAACTGGTCTATCATCTGGTCATCCCTCAACGGGTCCTCGCGACCGGCACACTGCTCACCCTGCCCTGGGTCGTTTTCACGCTGATGCCACATGCCTCGGATCTGTTGTTCGCGTGGGGATTGGTCCTGGGCGGCGACCTTGGGGCTCGGGCTGTCCAGTTTGCTCTATGGGTCATGTGCTTTCTGGCTGCCTGGGCCATTGTCGAAGTCATGGTGCAGCCTAGGGTCGTGACATGGGCTCCGGCCTTCATCGCGTGTGCTTTCGCGGCCTCACCCATGGTCTGGTTTCTCGGGACGTTATCGTTTGCGGAGACCAGCCAGGCCGTCGGACTGCTTTGCAGTGCCGTCGTGATCGCGGCTGTTCCGTCGCGGCGATTGGAGCGGGAGGGGGCCCATCACCCGTTGCATTCGAAGGAGCAACGGGTACCCGCGCCCCTCCCGCACCCACACTCTTGGCTAGCCCTGGGGCTTATCCTTGGCTGGGTCGCCTCGAGCAAGCTCTCCGCATTGTATTGGGTGGCTGCGGCACTGGTCGCCGCGCGCGTGGCCGGATGGCCGCTTGTGGACCTCAGCCGGGTCGCGGTGATCGCGCTGCTCACGGTGACGCCCTGGTGGATACGGGCCTTCGTCCATACGGGCAACCCTGTCTATCCCATGTTTTACAGTCTGCTCGATGGGCAACCCTGGAGTGAGGCAAGCCAGGCCCGTTTGTTGGCGGATCTCCCGTACGGAACGCCGTGGAGTCTGGGATGGATGGGGTTGCTTCGCCTTCCGCTTGATCTGGTGCTTCATCCCGAGCGCTTTGGCTCTGCGTCAGACGTGGGTCCGCTGGCGGTCCTCTCGACCTGTGGGCTCCTGGCGTTGCCGGTCGCCACGCGCGTGGCTGGTCTTCGAGGGCACACACGGCTACTCGGGGACGCAGCATCTGTCTTTGTGATGGTGGCTGGAGCCGGGTGGGTCATGACGACGCCGACCGCTCGGTTCTTTGCGCCGGCGTTTCTGCTCGGCTTGGCAGTCCTGGCTGGGATCTGTGTACAGTACCGGAAGACCGCTCAAGGGCTCGTGCTAGTCTTGCTGCTGGCTGCCGGGGGTGGGGGGGCGTGGCAGTTTATCAATCAACACAGGGCTGTCTTCTCCTCTGTGAATGTCGCTCTGGGGGGAGAGGAAGGCGACGCCTACCTTGCTCGAGTCCTCGACCATTTTCCTGCTGCTCGGTTCGTGCGTGAGACCCTGCCATCTGACGCGCGGCTGCTGTTCATCGGTGAGACTCGACCCTATTACTTCTCTCGTGACGCGGTTGCGCCGTTCCCGATGGATGCTCACCCGCTCTCTCGCTGGGTGCAAGAATCGCCTTCTGTGGAAGTGCTCATCAGGCGGCTGGCGGCTGAAGGGATTACCCATGTGGTTCTCAACGTCCACGAATTTCGGCGCGTGCGTGAGCAATACGGCGTCCTGGCTTTTTCCGGCGAAACTGCCCCAGAGGATGAGCGTCGCCTCAGGGAGCTTCCCAAGGCCCTGCGGCTGCTCTATGCGGCCAACGGGGTGTACGTCTTTGAAGTGCCGCGGCGGTAGTGGAAGGGGGAATTATGACTTGACCTTGACCGCTTGGGGGATGAGGAGCCATTCGCCAGGCTTCGGTCTGTAGGACTTGTCCAAGGCGTTGGCCTCCAGGATCGCTGAAAGCGAGGTATGGTGACGCGTGGCGATGCGGAGCAGAGTCTCCCCGCGGCGGATCTTGTAGCGCGTCGCCTGGACATGCTTCCAGCCGGGGTACGTCGCCAGGTTGCTCAGCAGCAGGTCCTTGCTTCCCACCGGAACCTTCAAACGGTAGGAGGGGTATGGCGGGGTCAGGTCTTTGCGAAGCTCCGGGTTCAGGGACTTCAAGTCCTCGTACGACACGCCAGCGGCCTTGGCCGCCATCCGCAAGGGAATCGGCCGCGTGAGGACCACTTCCTCGTACTCGACCGGAGTTTGCGGACTAATCAGAAACCCGTATCGGCTCGGGTCCTTGGCGATGAGGGTCGCGGCGAGAAACCTGGGCACATACTCCTTGGTTTCACGCTTGATCAGCTTGGTGTCAGTGAGATCCCAGAAGTCGTCGGCGTGGGCGCGGACGAGCGCGCGGCCCACCCTCCGCTCGCCGGCATTGTACGCGGCCATCGCCAGCGGCCAGGAGCCGAAGAGGTGGTACAGGTCGCGCAGATATTGGGCGGCGGCCAGGGTGGATTTCACGGGATCTCGTCGCTCGTCGATCCAGTTATCGACGCGCAGGCCGTACGTCTTCCCGGTGGACTTGATGAACTGCCACGGTCCGACCGCCTTGGACCTAGACACGGCGTGCGTATTGAAGCCGCTCTCCACCAGCGACAGGAAGATCAGGTCCGCAGGGAGGTTGAACTCCGCGAAGATCTGCTCGACCATCGGCCGGTGGCGTTCGAACCGGTGCAGCCAGAGCTCGAAGCGATCGCGGATATGGAAGGTGAAGAACTGGATGTGCTTGTCGATCTTCGACGTCCGCACGATCGGAACGTCGAAGTCCAGTGTTTCCTCCACGGCCTCGAGCGGGTCGGTCGTCGTAACTTCGAGCAGCGTCGTGCCGGGCGCACTTTCCACCACGGGCGGAGAAGAAGGCGTGGACCCGTCGATGCTGAGTGTAGGATCCAGGGTAGATCCAAGGGGCGGATCTCCAACTGGAGACTCGTCCGATTCGGTCCCCGACTGCGCAAATACCAGGGGAACGCTCAGGTGCAATCCCTCGTCCAAGCGGTACCGATCAGGTAGCCAAGCCCGTGCCTCGGTCGGCACGACCCCGGCAGTCAGGATTCCGCTCAACAGCCCCAATAAAAAGAAACGGATACGCATAGGTCTCTCCGAGAGTGTGTCACTCTAGACGAAGCGTCGCCTGAACGCAAGAGAAGGGTACGCAAAACCTTTGCCAGCCTGGGGGTGCTTCCATTTTTATGCAAATTCATTCTAGGTCTGGACATCACTCCCAGGGATGGCCTCGAGTTGACATGGTACACGCGTCATCCACACTTACAGAAGGTACAGAACAGCTATCGAATGAGATAGCCTTTCACGCAGATACTGATCTGTGCTATCGCTCCCGTCCTGTGGAAGCCCAGGCCTCGCAGGAGACCTGGACCACTTCATGCTCATGCCACTAGGCGTTGATAATCACTTGATTTCTTGCCCAAATAGGTCTTTTGCGCGCCTTGACAGGTCCAAGAGCGTGTGATAGTTTGCCTCAGTCTTCAGCCATCCAGCTTCTCCTGCAGAAGGAGACCTTCAGGCATGTTGAAGCGGTATCTATTGGCCCCTGGGCCGACGCAAGTTCCCCCGGAAGTGCTGTTGGCCATGGCCAGGCCGATTCTGCACCACCGGGCCCCCGAGTTCGCCGCTCTTTTCGCGGAGGTGCGCGAAGATCTCAAGTGGCTCTTCCAGACCAGGAACGACGTCCTGACGCTCGTCTCGACGGGCACGGGCGCCATGGAAGGGGCGGTGTCCAACTTCCTCTCGCCCGGCGACAAGGCGCTCTATGTCAATGGGGGGAAGTTCGGAGAGCGCTGGGGGAAACTCTGCAAGACTTTCGGCGTGAATGCGACCGAGGTCAAGGTGGAGTGGGGGGAGGCAGTGGACCCCCAAACTGTCGCCGATGCCCTGAAGAAGGACCCGGCCATCAAGGCGGTGTACGCGCAGGCGAGCGAGACCTCCACCGGCGTGGCCCACGACGTCCGGGCGTTAGCAGAGATCGTCCGTTCGCGCGAGGACACCATCCTCGTGGTGGACGCGATCACCGCCTTGGGTGTGTTTGATCTGAGGGCCGACGAATGGGGCCTCGACGTGCTCGTCGCCGGATCGCAGAAGGCGTTGATGCTGCCGCCGGGCCTGGCCTTCGTGAGCGTGAGCGAGAAGGCCTGGCGACTTGCCGAGAAGGCCAAGAACGCGGCCTTCTACTTCAACTTCAAGAAGGAACGAGAGGCCCAGCAGAAGAACCAGACCGCGTACACCGCGGGGGTATCGCTGCTCCTGGGACTCCAGGAAGCGCTGAAGATGCTCAAGGCGGAGGGCCTAGGCAACGTCTTCGCACGCCACGCCCGCCTGGCCCATGCGATGCGGGAGGGTATGAAGGCCGCCGGCCTTTCGCTCTTTCCCAAGCAAAGCCCCAGTGATGCGCTCACGGTGGTGTCGGCGCCGTCCGGTGTAGATGGACAGGCGGTGTACAAGAACCTGCGCGAGCAGTACGGGATCACAGCGGCCGGTGGGCAGGACCACCTCAAGGGGAAGATCTTCCGGATCTCGCACATGGGGTACGTGGACACCTTCGATGTGATCCAGGCGATCGCCGCCACCGAGATGGTGCTCACAGGACTGGGCCATCCGGTGAAGCTGGGGGCGGGCGTGGGGAAAGCTGAGGAGCTGCTGCTCGCCAAATGAAAATCCTCGTCAGCGACATCCTCTCCGAGCAGGGAATCGAGATTCTCGAGAAGGCCGGTCTGACCGTCGAGGTCAAGACGAAGCTGTCCAAGGACGATCTGCTCCGCGAGCTCAAGCACTACGACGGCTTGATCGTGCGCAGCGCGACCAAAGTGACGGCCGAAGTGATCGCCGCCGCAGGCAAGCTGCGGGTGATCGGCCGGGCCGGGTCCGGCTTGGACAACGTGGATACTGCGGCGGCGACCAAGCGCGGCATCGTCGTGATGAACACGCCGGGTGGCAACACCGTCACCACGGCCGAGCATACCCTGGCGTTGATCCTCGCGCTGGCCCGCAAGATCCCGCAGGCCACCGCCTCGATGAAGGCCGGCAAGTGGGAGAAAGACCGGTTCATGGGCGTGGAGCTCTACAACAAGACCCTCGGCGTCGTCGGGATGGGCCAGATCGGGAGCCACGTCGCGAAGCTCGCCCAGGGCATGATGATGAACGTGATCGCCTACGATCCGTACCTCGCCGAAGAGCGCGCCCGCAAGATGGGGGTCGAGATGATGGGCCTGCACGAGCTGTTCCGCCGCGCCGACATCATCTCGGTGCACACTCCGCTGACGGCCGAGACCCAGGACATCATCAACGCCGCGACGATCGCGATGATGAAGGACGGCGTGCGAATCATCAACTGCGCCCGCGGGGGGATCATCAATGAAATGGACCTCTACGTCGCCCTGAAGAGCGGCAAGGTCGCGGGCGCCGCGTTCGATGTGTTTGAAGAGGAGCCGGTCAAGCCCAGTCACCCGCTGCTGACGCTGGACAACTTCATCTGCACCCCGCACATCGGCGCGGCCACGACCGAAGCCCAGGAGAACGTGGCGGTGGGGATCGCCGAGCAGATCGTGGACTACTTGACGCGCGGCATCGCGCGGGGCGCAGTCAACTTCCCGTCGGTGCCGGCCGAGATGCTGCCGCGGCTCCAGCCCTACATCACGCTGGCCGAGAAGCTGGGGCTCCTGCACTCCCAGCTGTACGAGGGCGGGATCGAGCGGGTGACCATCGAGTACAAGGGCGAGGTCGCGGGGGTCAACGTGGCGCCGCTGACCATCGCCGCTCTGAAAGGTCTCCTGACGCCGATCCTGGAAGAGACGATCAACTACGTGAACGCGCCGGTCGTGGCGCGGGAGCGCGGGATCGAGGTCAAGGAGGTGAAGAGCAGCGATGCGGGCGACTTCACCAGCCTGGTCACGCTCCAGGTGGAGGCTGAGAAGAAGACCAGCCGGATCGCCGGGGCGCTGTACGGCCGGCGGGATCCCCGCATCGTCCAACTGGATTCCTTCCGGGTCGAGATCGTGCCGGAAGGACACATGCTCTTCATCCTGAACCACGACCGCCCCGGCGTCATCGGCCAGGTAGGGCAGATCCTCGGCGAGCATCAGATCAACATCGCCCGCATGCAGTGTTCGCGTGAAGAGAAAGGGGGTCATGCGTTACTCATCGTGGGCGTGGACGCGCCGCTGCCCGCGGAAGTCGTGCGGGATATCACGGTTGCGAAGAACGTGATCTCGGTCAAGCTCGTCCGTCTCTAGCCGGCCGCGGGGCACTCGGGAAGACCGCACGTCCGTGGGTCCGTTGTACGATGACTCGACCTGTCCGCTCTCCGATCCCTCAAGGCGTCGCCACCTTTCTGCCCGTCGAGGCGGGCGAGAAGCGCGCCGTCGAGGACGTCGTCTTCTCGGTATTCCGTGAGCACGGGTACCGGGAAGTCATCCCCCCTACCTTTGAGTACCTGGACATCCTGGCGCCCGGTCTTGACACCGAACTGATCGAGAAGTCCTATAAGGTGGTGGACCGGGCCACGGGCCGCATCCTGGTCGTGCGTCCGGACGTCACCGCCCAGATCGCCCGGATGGTGGCGATGGGCATGCTGAACCAGCCACTTCCCCTGCGGCTCTGTTACAGCGTCAATGTCTTCCGCTACGAGCCGGAGCACGCGGGCCGCGACCGCGAGATCTTCCAGATCGGGCTCGAGCTGATCGGGCCCAAGGGCACCGCGGCCGACGTCGAGCCGATCATGGTGGCGGCGGAGTGCCTCCGTCGCCTTGGGGTCACGGCCTTCACGATCGCGATCGGGCAGGGCGCCTTCTTCAATGCGCTGCTTCGCCGGACCGGCGTTGCGGAATCCGTCGAGCGCAGCCTGCGCGAAGCCGCGGCGCGGAAGGATGTGCCCAGGATGGAGGCCCTGTTGCACCAGGCCGGCGTGCGTGGCCGTGCGGCCAAAGCCCTCCTGGCAGTGCCCGAACTCTACGGGGGCGCCGAGATTCTGGAGGCAGCGGCGCGCCTGGCGCCTCCGACCGAGGATTGTCGCCGACCGCTCGCCCGGTTGCGCGAGGTGTGGGAGCGGATGACGGCGGCCGGCCTGGGCGGCGCGCTCCTGTTGGACATGGGGGAAATCCGCCGGATGGAGTATTACACCGGCCTGGTCTTCGACATCTATGTGGACAAGGTGGGCGCCGAGATCGGAGGCGGGGGACGGTACGATCACCTGATCGGCCGTTTCGGGCGCGAGATCCCCTCCACGGGGTTTGCGTTCGACCTCGACCGGCTCCTGCAGCTCCGCGCCGCGCAGGGCGGACGAGGGCACGCCGGCGGCGTGGGCAGCCGCGACGCGGCGGGGCGCGCCCGGCGAGCCATGCCCGGAGGCCGCCGATGAAGCCCCGCGGCTTGCCGGACCCCTCGGACCCGACGGCGTTCAGACTGCCCCCGCAGAATCTGGAAGCTGAGAGAGCCGTCCTCGGGGCCATTCTCCTGGACAACCAGGCGCTCTACAAGGCCCTCGAGGTCATCAGCCCCGACGAGTTTTATCTCCCCAAGCATCGTCGGATCTTCGAGGCCATGATCACCCTGGCGGAAGACAATCAAGTGATCGATCTCGTCACCCTCTCCGACTACCTGCAGCACGCCGGAGCGTTGGAAGCGATCGGGGGCAGCGCGTACCTGACCGACCTTGCCCAATCAGTCGCGACGGCGGCCAGCGTGACCTACCACGCCAAGCTCATCCACGAGACCGGGATCAACCGCATTCTCATCAATGTGGCCACGGAGATCGTCACTCGAGGGTATGAGGGAGCCAAGCGGGTCGATGAATTGCTGGACTACGCCGAGAAGAACATTTTCGGGATCGCTGAACGCCGGATGAAACGCTCCTTCAGCCCGATGGGCGTGGTCGTGACCGCGACGGTGGAACAGATCAACACGCTGTATGAACAGAAGGAAAAGATCACCGGCATTCCGACGGGGTTTTCAGATCTGGATGAGAAGACCGCCGGCCTCCAACCCTCGGATCTGATTATCGTGGCCGGGCGGCCGAGTACAGGCAAGACCAGCTTGGCTCTGGGGATGGCGTTGCACGCGGCGTTCCATGTCCGGCAGTATAAGGTGGCTCTCTTCAGCCTGGAGATGTCCAAGGAGCAGTTGTGTATGCGCCTGCTGAGCGCCGCGGGCTCCCTGGATATGCATCGCATTCGGACCGGTCAACTGCAAAGGGAAGATTGGCCGAGCCTGACCCGCGCAGCCGGCAAGTTGAGTGACAGCAGGATTTTCATCGATGACACGCCAGGCATTACCGCCCTGGAAATGCGCGCCAAGATCCGTCGGCAGAAGGCGGAAACCGGCCTCGATCTCGTGGTGGTCGATTACCTTCAGTTGATGTCCGGAAGCGGCGACACGGAGAACCGCCAGCAGGAGATTTCCGACATTTCCCGGTCGCTGAAGTCCGTCGCCAAAGAATTGAACATCCCGGTCATCGCCTTATCCCAGCTCAGTCGAGCGGTGGAAAGTCGGCCGGACAGGAGACCAGTGCTTGCCGATCTCAGGGAATCGGGAGCCATCGAACAGGATGCCGATTTGGTGCTGATGATCTACCGCCGGGATATGCACATCACGGATAAAGGCAAAATCGAAGACTGGAAAGAGGATAGAACGGAGGACAAGCCTCTCGATCGGGAACGGGTGGCGGAGATTATTATTGCCAAACACCGCAATGGGCCGACGGGTTTTGTGCACCTGACCTTCCTCCCTGAGTACGCCAAGTTCGCCAACTATATCCACGAGCCGATTTGACTCTCCTTTGAAACGCCCCTATAATCTTGAAGAAAAACTGGAAGTTAAGGACTCTCCTGCCATCACGATGATGAGTTCGGGTGTGGGGCATGCGTAGGATAAGGATGACCGCATGGGTGGTCGGTGCGTTGGCATGGCTCGCGCTCGTTTCCGCTGACGCACTCGCCACGGAACGACCGGCCCTTCCTGCGAAGCCGCCCGGGTCAGAACAAGATCCGGACGCGGTGGCGTACTACCATTTCATGCTCGGCTACCAGCACGAGGTAAATAACGCTGCGGTGGAGGCCGAGGCGGAGTACCTCAAGGCGCTCGCTCGCGACCCCAACTCGGTGGCGATCCACCTTCGATTAGCGACGCTCTACCATGCCCGGGGCGCGCATGACAAAGCTCAAGCCCACGCCGAGGCGGCGCTGGCTCGAGACGCGACGAACCTCCAGGCCCTGCAGATGCTGGCGAGCGTGGCTGTAGCCGAGGGTCGAACGGAACGCGCCATCGAGTCCTACGAGCGGATCGTGGCCCTCTGGCCCCAGGAGGCTCAGGCCTATTTCTCCATGGGGATGTTGCTGTCTGGCCTGAAGCGGTACGACGAGGCGGAGCAGACCATCCGCCGCGGGATTGCCGTTTCGCAGACCACGGCGCCGACCGGCTACCTCTACCTGGGACACGTTCTGGTTGAACAGAAGGCCTGGGACCGGGCCGTGCAGGCCTATCGCGACGCGCTCGCCGTCAATCCCGCCTACGAGCCGGCTTACGTGGGAATGGCCGCGACGCTGGAAGCCAAGGGCGACACGGCTCAGGCCATTACAGTCCTCCGCAAGGTATTGCAGGAGGTCAACAAGGGCAACCGGGAAGCGCGTCAGCGCCTGGTCCGCTTGCTGTTGACGCAGAAGGCGTACGAGCCCGCGCTCGCCCTCTTGCGCGAAGCCGTCCAGGAATCTCCGGACGACGTGGAAGCCCAGCTCCGGATCGGGCTGATCTACGGGGAGCAGAAGGATTATGTCAAGGCGGTCGAGCAGATGAGGCTCGTCCTCGCCTTACGACCGCAGGAGCTACGAGTCCGCGATCATCTAGCCTACTTGTACGAGGAGATGAAGGATTTCGACAAAGCGATTGCGGAATACCGGACGATCATCCAGGCCGACGAACGGTACTCCGACGCGCATCTCCATCTTGCCTACCTGTTGTATCGCCTGAAACGCAATGACGAGGCGCTCCCTCATCTCCAAAAGGTCATCGCCCTCAACCCCAAGATGACGGAGGCGTATCTCTTGCTAGGCCTAACCCTGCTCCAGGCGTCGCGCCAAGAGGAAGCGGTGGCGGTCTTTCGCGAGGGGCTGCAGCGCAATCCCGACAGCGCGGATCTCCATTTCAACCTGGGGACCGCATACGACAAGATGGGCCGGTTCGGCGAACTGGTCCATGAGATGGAGGAGGCCATCCGGCTGGATCCCAAGCACGCCGATGCGCTCAACTACCTGGGCTATACGTATGCCGAGCGGGACATGCGATTGGAAGATGCGGTGGCGCTGATCCAGCGGGCGCTCGCGGTCAAGCCCCAGAACGGCTACTATCTCGACAGTCTCGCCTGGGCCTATTACAAGATGGGCCGCTTCCAGGAGGCCCTGGAAGAAATGAAACAGGCCGTTGCCGTGGTGCCCGACGATCCCGTCTTTCTCGAGCACCTCGGCGAGATCTACCTCACCCAGAACCTCCGGGGCGAAGCGCGCGAGGCCTGGCTCCGCTCGCTGGAACTCGATCCGACGAATCACAAGCTTGTGGAACGGTTCAAGGCGAAGGGATTCGGGGATCCGGCCACGGAGGAGCGAGTCCGGAAATCGCAGCAGCGTCTCTCCCACAAAGCCCTGTAAGGCTTCCGGTCTGTGACAATTTGTAGTCCGGCGGTGACAGGAAGCGGCTTTTTGATTAGCGGGAACATGGTGGCTTGGCCTAGAACGTCACGTTTTATCCGTAGCTTGGGACGTTTGGCGTAGTGGCAAAGATATTGCGCGCCTAAGGGGTGGATGCCTGCAGGTTCGCCAGTCTGGCCATGAAACCAGTGGTGATGCTGGCGCATATATTCGGATAGCCCAAAAGGGGGGATCGATGCCCAGACGGATGCTGAAGGGACCTCAAGGGTTTACCTTAATTGAGTTGATGATCGTAGTGGCGATCATCGGCGTCCTGGCGGCCGTAGCGATCCCGAATTTCATGCGGTACCAGGCCAAGGCCAGGCAAGCGGAGGCCAAGCTCGCCCTTGGCGACATCTGGCTGAGAGCGCACCTCTATAGTGAAATAAACAATGGGTCGTTCGCCGTTGCCGACGTCGCTGTTCTGGAATACGTGGTCGCAGGCACACCGCGGTATTCCTACTGGTATGCCGTCGGCGGTACGCCCACGGCGATCCCCGGGGGGAGCACCGCGACGAGTCCGTGTGATGTGAACAGCGCTCCAACGGGCATTGCCGTTTCGGCAGGAGCGTTCACGGCGGGTGCCAGGGGCAACATTGACAGCGATTCGACGTGCGACGATTGGATCATCAATGACCTCAGGAATATCTCCAACACGGTAGACGATGTCGCCGATTAGAGGGCGGCGCGAGTGACAAATTGAGTCGTCAATGGAAGCAAAAATTGCCAACCCGTTCTGGCCAGGAGCGGACAGGTTTCAGCAACTTCTTGATTTTGAGCCTACTTATGTTCTTAAGGGGATGGCACCGGTCTTGCTGATCTTGTACACAGGAAGCCGATGAAGGTGCACCGACGAGCGCGCAAACGCGGTAGAAGATAATGAAACTCTCTCAGAAAAAGGAGGATACGCAGATGATGAGTCACATTAAAGGGGATCGGGGTTTTACCCTGATCGAGTTGATGATCGTGGTGGCGATCATCGGGATCCTGGCGGCGATCGCCATCCCGAACTTCATGACCTACCAGGCCAAGGCCAAGCAGTCGGAGGCCAAGGTGGGACTCGGCGGCATCTTCACGACCGCCACGTCGTTCTTCGCCGAGAACAACACCTATACGGTGACGACCGCCGCTCAGCTGGGGTATGCTCCAGCCGGGCTTCCCAAGTACTCGTTCTCCTACGCCGGGTCGACCATCAACAGTGGTTCGACTGCTCCAGCGGGTTCCGGGAACTGTGGGGGGAACACGACGGTGAACGCATCTCTGGCGTCCGCTACGGGATTTACGGCAGGCGCGAGAGGGAATATTGATGCCGACAACACGTGCGATGAGTGGTCGATCAATGACCTCAGGAGCCTCGTTAATAACCTGAATGACGTGTCCAGCTAATGTCAGGGGCCTTGGTTGGCGAGGGCCCCTCGACGGGCCCTCGCCCCCGGTTTTGGACAGAGCGTGAAAGATGGATGTGTGTTGTCTGGCGTGCCTCCTCTGTCAACCAGTCCAGGTCTTAAGTTTTGGGGTAGACAGACGTAAGATCTCATCAGCGACGTGTTACAACAAGTGGAGAGAGGCCAGGTAGTCTCCACCACCACGTGCGGGGTTCGCGGAAAATGGAGGAGTTATGAAAGCGATATGTATGCACGTGATGCGGCTAAAAGCAAATGCAGGCTTCACGCTAATCGAGTTAATGATCGTGGTGGCGATCATCGGGATCCTGGCGGCCATTGCGATCCCGAATTTCATGCGGTACCAGGCCAAGGCCAAGCAGTCGGAGGCCAAGGTGGGACTCGGCGGCATTTTCACCACCGCGACGTCGTTCTTCGCCGAGAACAACACCTATACGGTGACGACTGCCGCTCAGCTGGGGTATGCTCCAGCCGGGCTTCCCAAGTACTCGTTCTCCTACGCCGGGTCGACCATCAACACTGGTTCGACTGCTCCAGCGGCTTCCGGGAACTGTGGGGGGAACACGACGGTGCTCCCATCTCTCGCGTCCGCTACGGGATTTACGGCAGGCTCGAGAGGGAATATTGATGCCGATACCACGTGCGATGAGTGGACGATCAATGACCTCAGGAGCCTCGTTAATCAGCTGAATGACGTGTCCATTTAATGTCAGGGGCCTTGGTTAAGGGTTCGCAGAATTTAAGTTAGAGAGACTCTCTGGGGCAAGGGATCCGAAAAGGGCCCCTCGCTTCGGGTAGGCCGATTCGAGGGGTTGCTGTGCACGGTAATGTGCCCCCATGCCATCCCAAGGATCTTTTCCAGTCAGTCATCCTCCCATCCTTCTCCTCGGCGGCCTCACGATCTTCGCACCGCTGATCGACGGCGGGACGACACATCTGCCAGTTCTCATCATCCGACTCATCCTTCTTTTGACTGCGACGGTATGGATCATAACCTCGATGAAATCAGGGCGGATCACCGTGCCGGCGAGCTGCCTGTTTGTCCCTCTGGCGATCTTTCTGGGGTGGTCGACGCTCTCTATCACGTGGTCTCCCTATACAGCGATCAGCCTCCAGTGGCTCATCAGCCTCTGCAGTTACGCCGTCTATCTGTTCATAGTCACGCAGCTCGTGCAGTCCGTTCGGGAGGTGCGGGGCCTCGTCACGGTCGTGCTGGGCATGGGGGTGTTCGAGGCCGCGCTCGGCCTCTACCAATTCATGTGGGGCGGCAAGGCCAGGCCGATCGGGACGTTTTTCAATCCCAACTTTTTTGCAACCTATGAGGTGGCCACTTTCGCGGTAGCCTTCGGGCTGTTGTGCTACCGAAGACGAGGGGATGGTGCCAGATGGGAAAAGCTCCTTCCGTATCTCACGGCGGTAGTGGTTGGACTTGCGTTTGTGCTAGCCCAATCGCGAGGAGGCTTGTTGGCCTTCGTGGCAGCCGTCGCGTGTGTCGGCTTTTATCGTTTTGGCAGGCCATTTCTGGCCGTGATCATGCTAAGCCTCGTCATAGGGGCGATCGTTCAGAATCCCTTGCAGCAGCGGACGCTTGCGGTCGGAGCACAGGATCCGTACGCCTATACCCGGTTTGCGATCTGGAAGAATTCGCTGGAGCGGATCAGTGATCATCCATGGGGAGTCGGTTTAGGTCTTTACAAGTACACGTCGTTCCAATACCGGTTTCCCGTCGAAAGTGCGATCGCCCGCTATGGCAAACGGGCCGAATCGGCGCATAATGAGTATCTACAGGTGGCCGTGGAGTTGGGGGTGTTGGGGCTGGTGCTCTTTCTGGCGGGAGTCACGCTGTTGGGCTGGGAGGTTCGGGAAACATTACGTCTTCCGTTGGAACCCTGGGAGAGGGGGCTGGTCATCGGTCTGTCGGGGGGGATTGTGGGGTTCCTGACACATGCGGCTGTGGACTCGGTATTTCATGAGCCGGCACTGGTTTTGCTTGCTATACTATTCGCCGGGATAATCCTGGCGGTGAAACGGTTGAGACAACCTCAAGGCCCTTCTATCAGGACTGTGCCTTTCCCATATCATCCGGTCCGGGTGGTCTTGGTCGGAACCGTTGCCGTGCTGTGTGCGCTTCTCATCGTCCAGCCGGTAGCAGCCTGGTACGCGTTTGACAGGGGAGAGGGCGAGATGACAAGCGGCCAAGAGGATCGGGCTTTCGAATGGTTTCAGCGCGCCACGCTCATTGACCCGGGAACGACGTCCTATCGTGACGCGCTGGCGCAGACGGAGGTGCGGCTGTTTCATCAATCCGGCGATCCCCGGTGGGTACGCCGGGCGGTCGACGAGCTCACGATGTGCTTGGAGTTGAACCCGCTGGATGGGCGCTTCGCTCACCGCTTGGGGATGCTCCACGTGCTGCTGGCCGACCGAATCGGGCCGGGACTGCAGCAAGAGGACTTGCGCCGCCAAGCGGCGGCCTATTTTGAACAGGCGATGCGGTTGGATCCATACTCGCCGTTCACCTACCATGACCTGGCAAAACTTCGCTGGGCTCAGGGGCAGAAGGAAGAAGCCCTGGCCCTGTTCAGGCGGGCGATCAGTTACGAGCCGAACTTTCTGCCGGCCCGCGCCCAACTGGCCGAGCTCTCCCCGCAGATCGGGCAGAGGGAGGTTGCAAAGGCTGAGTATGAGCAGATTGTCAAAGTGAAGGAACGCTACCGAGGGTTGAATCTGACCCCTTTGGAACGCCAATTCCTGGAGGTGGATACCGAACGGCTAAAGCGAGAATTGTCTATGGCGGCACCGTGAGCCTGGCTGCACGGATCTCAGCTCTGATGACGACTGGCTCGCTCCTCGTCGTGGGACTGCACCTCCTGCAGGTCCGACTTGATGAACAGCGGGCGGTCACGCCCAAGCTGCAGCGGTTCATGTACCTGCCCCAAGTGGAGTATCTCCGGGTAGCGGTCTTGGGGTACGAGCAGGTGGTGGCCGATCTCTTGTGGATCCAGGCCATTCAGGCGATGGGAGAGCGCAAGGTCACGGAGGAGGCCGGTCACTGGATCTACCGGGCTTTGGATGTCATCACCACATTGGACCCGAAGTTTGTGCGCGTCTATGAGGCCGGCGGCATCGCGCTGGCGACGCTGGTGGTCCACATTGACGAGAGCAACCGAATACTGGAGAAGGGGGTCCAGCACAATCCTGACGTTTGGGCGCTTCCCTTCTTGCTGGGGTTCAACTACTACTTCGAATTGCATGATGACGCCCGAGCGGCCGACTATATCGCCAGAGCCTCGCAACTCCCTGGGGCGCCCAAGTACCTGGCATCGTTGGCCGCGCGACTGTATGCCTCAGCTAGGGAACCGCAGGTCGCCATCGACTTTCTGGCCCGGATGTACGAGCAGACCTCGGATGAGAACGTCAAGCAGATCCTGGAGCGACAGCTGAAGGAGGTGGTGGCAGAACGAGACCTCCAACTGCTCGAAGAGTCCATCAGCCGATACCGGAATCTGCATAAACGCGCGCCTGAGCGTTTGGAGGACTTGGTGGGGCCCGGGCTGCTGCGTGCGTTGCCCCGCGAGCCATTCGGGGGCCGTTACCTCTACGATCCGCAGACGCAGACCGTGCGCAGCAGTGAGATGAAGGAACGGTTGCAAGTGTACGGCAAGAGGAGACCGCCGTGAAACCGCTTCGCATCGAGGGATTGACCAAGGAATTTCGTCTTGGTCTCGGGCGCCAGCGCGTCGTGGCGTTGGATCACCTGGATCTGGAAGTGGAGCAGGGGGAGATCTTCGGCTTTCTCGGACACAACGGGGCCGGCAAGACCACCACCATCAAACTGCTCCTGGGCTTACTCGCCCCGACTGCCGGACGGGCCTGGATTCTGGATCGACCGATCCAGGATGTGTCCGTCAAGCAATACGTTGGTTTTCTCCCTGAATCGCCTTATTTCTACGAGTATCTGACGGCCACGGAGTTCTTGACCTTTTATGGGCAGCTTTTCGGGCTGACTCGCCAGGCGCTGGCGAAGAAGATCGACGAACTGCTGGAGATGGTCAGCCTGACCGATGCCCGCCATCTCCCGCTGAGAAAGTTCTCGAAAGGCATGCTGCAACGGATCGGTCTGGCCCAGGCTCTGGTCAACGATCCGCAAGTCGTCATCTTGGACGAGCCGATGTCGGGACTGGATCCGATCGGACGGCGGGATGTCCGGGATATCATCCTGCGCCTCAAGAATGAAGGGAAGACGATTTTTTTCAGCACGCACATCCTGCCGGATGTGGAGATGATCTGCGATCGGGTCGGAATTCTGGTGAAGGGACGACTCCGGGCTGTGGGAGCCGTCCATGAGTTGGTGGGGACCGCTGCCGTGACTTTGGTCGAAATCCTTGTGGAACGACTGGCGGAGGCCGGCGTCCTGGAGGCCGAGCGGTTGGGAGGGACGATCCTCCGGCGGGGCAATCAAGTGTTGATCAAGCTGGATGATGAGAAAAGGGTGGACCAGGTCCTCGACCTGATCCACCGGCACGCCGGGCGGCTGGTGTCGCTTGTCCCGCACAAGCGCTCGCTTGAAGACCTTTTCCTGAAAGAGGTGGGAGTGGGGCGCGCATGAACCGGATCACCGTGATCGCCCTGAACACGTTTCGCGAGACGCTGCGCGATAAGATTCTTTACAACCTCGTGTTCTTCGGCCTGCTCCTGATCGGCAGCTCGATCCTCCTCAGCACGCTTAGCATGGGCGAGCAGGTCAAAATCATTCAGGACATCGGGCTGGCCAGCATCAATGTCTTCGGCGTCATCATCGCGATCTTTGTCGGGATCGGCCTGGTGAGCAAGGAGATCGAGAAACGAACGATCTTTACGATCATTGCAAAACCGGTCCCACGGTACCTGTTTCTGCTCGGAAAGTACTCCGGCCTGGCGCTCACGCTCCTGGTGAACGTCGGCATCATGGCGGCAGGGTTCTTTCTGACCGTTCTTGTCAGCAAGGCAGGGCTGGACCTGGCGTTGCTGAAGGCAGTCGGGCTCATCTTCATGGAGCTCCTGGTCATCACGGCGGTGGCGGTGATGTTCTCTACGTTCACCACGCCGACGCTCAGCGCGACCTTCACGTTGGCCATCTATGTCATCGGCCATTTGACGGACGATCTGAAAGTGCTGGGGGCCAAGCTGGGCGAAAGCCTGGCCAAGGCGTTCCTGGACGTGCTCTACTATTCGCTTCCGAACCTCGATTACTTCAACGTCAAGGGACAGGCGGTGCACGGCATTCCAATCGAACCGCAGTACCTTGTTTCGGCGATGGCCTACGGAGCCTTCTACAGTGCGGTGATTTTGTTTTTCGCCTGCATGATCTTTCAGCGGAGGGATTTCAAATGACGTCCCAACCGACACGGGAACGGTCACCGCGACGGGGCCGTGACGAGGCGAGGCCATTTCAGCGACTGCAGATTCCATTCCAGGATGAGATGTTCGATGTGGTGTTGTGCCGTGACGTCCTCCACCATGTTGTAGACAAGTCGGAAGCGGTCGGTGAGCTCATCCGTGTGTGCCGACTAATGCCGATGGACAGGTGGGTGTACATCATCATCACCGCCGTCAAGACGGCGTCCGGCAAACCGGTCGTGTCCGGAAGCGTGTAAGGTCAATCCTTGATACTACAACAAGAACGTGCTGTCCCTCCATTTCAGCCATCCGCCGATGCTCTGGCGACGGCGCCACGCGTCGGGAGTCGCACGGAGGAGGTGCGTGCCTTCTTCGATGCCCTTGCACCCACGCGGGACCGCGACAAGGCTCGCCGATGGTATTACTACCGACACCTGACTGCGTTTCTCCAGTTCGTTGTGCCACCGAGGCAGCGCGTGTTGGAGGTGGGATGCGGGACTGGAGACCTCCTAGCCGCAGTCGATCCGGAGTTCGGAGTCGGCCTTGATATCAGCCACGCCATGCTGTCGATTGCACGGAGCAAATACCCGCGCCTTCATTTCGTCCAGAGCGACGCCCATGACCCTGCTCTGGGCGGTCGCTTCGACTACATCATCCTCTCGGACCTTGTCGGAGATCTAGACGATGTACAGCAGGCGTTTGCCCGCGTGCAACAATTGGCGGCCCCCCAGACCCGTCTGATCATCACGTACTACAACTACCTGTGGGAGCCTGCGCTCAAGCTAGCGGAACGCTTGGGGCTCAAATCCCCGCAGAACGTCCAGAACTGGTTGCCAGTGGACGACATCGAGGGGTTTCTCGCGCTCTCGGGCTTCGCGCCAATCCGCAAGGGGTATCGGCTCCTTCTGCCCATTTACATCCCTGGGGTGTCCTGGTTCTGCAACACAATCCTGGCGCACCTGCCAGGGATACGCCGCCTCTGCTTGACCCAGTACCTCATCGCGCGTGCAGTGCCTGATCCGGCCGACCGCCGGGAATTCCGGTGTTCGGTGATCGTTCCCTGTCGCAATGAAGCCGGGAATATTCCAGACATCGTCAGGCGCACCCCAGCCATGGGCGCCGGCACCGAGCTGGTCTTCGTCGATGGGAATTCGACCGATGGCACGGTGGACCGGATTCAGGAAGTCATCGTGCGGTACCAGGGCCCGCATACCATCCGCCTCATCCATCAGGGCGAAGGCATTGGAAAAGGGGACGCCGTGCGCAAGGGGTTCGAAGCGGCCACCGGAGAGGTGCTGACGATCCTCGACGCTGATGTGACCGTGGACCCCGAAGTGCTCCCCAAGTTTTATCACGCGATCGCCGACGGCCACGGCGAGTTCATCAACGGAAGCCGCATGGTCTATCCAATGGAACGGCAGGCCATGCGGTTTCTCAACCTGATCGGCAACAAGGTGTTCAGCCAGATTTTCACCTGGCTGCTGGAGCAACGTCTCCGCGACACCCTCTGCGGGACGAAGGCCCTGCTCAAGCGAGACTACGAGAAGATCAAGGCCGGCCGACACTACTTCGGCGACTTCGATCCGTTTGGCGACTTCGATCTCCTGTTCGGCGCGGCCAAGCAGAATCTGAAAATCGTGGAAGTGCCGGTCCGGTATCGAGACAGGACCTATGGCGAGACGAAAATCAAGCGATTCCAGCATGGACTCCTGCTCCTTCGAATGTGCGGTATTGCGTATAAACGGTTTAGGATGCATTAACGAATGGATTCGAATTGCAAACAATGGCACATTCTTTGCACTCTGTTCCTCCAGCGCGCAGATGTTTGTAGACGGCACGATCATGACTAGAGAGCCTCCGGCGCGGGTTGGCGTCGCCGTCCTCGGTGCGGGGGAATGGGGCAAGAACCATGTGCGGATGTTCGCCCAACTCAAGGGCTCGCGGTTGGTCACGGTCTGCGATCTGGAGGAATCCCGCCTGGCCTCCGTCCGGGCCGCCTATCCCGGCGTCCGCTTGACGACCCGCTATGAGGACGTGGTGCGAGACCCCGCCGTGGAGGGGGTGGTCATCGCCTCGTTCGCCGCGCAACATTACGACCAGGCGAGAACGGCCCTCGAAGCCGGCAAGCACGTTCTGGTTGAGAAGCCCATGACGCTGGCCGCGGAAGAAGCCGAAGAGCTTGTCCGCGTGGCGACCCGAGCGGCACGGTGTCTGATGGTCGGCCACTTGCTGCTGTATCACCCGGCTGTGGTCAAGATGAACCAGTTGGTGGCGAGTGAGGAAATCGGGGAGCTGTTTTACCTTTACAGTCAGCGCCTGAATCTCGGTCAGGTCCGAAAGGATGAAAATGCGCTGTGGAGCTTCGGCCCGCACGATGTGGCAGTGGCGCTGTACCTGTTTGGGTGCGAACCAGAGATGGTTACAGCCAAGGGGGAAGCCTTTCTCCAGAAGGGGATCGTGGATGTGGTCTTTGTCACCTTGCATTTTCCGCAGCGGAAGCTGGCCCACATCCATCTGAGCTGGTTGGATCCCCATAAGGTCCGACGAACGACCCTGGTAGGGAGCCGAAAGATGGTCGTCTTCGATGATATGGAGCCCAACGACAAGATCCGGATTTATGACAAGGGTGTGGACATCCGGCGCCAGCCCATGTCCTATGAAGACTATCTTCATGTGCGGTTTGGGGACATTCTGATTCCTCACATCGGCTCTGCAGAGCCTCTTAGGCTCGAATG
>VBOO01000140.1 GCA_005877505.1 Nitrospirota bacterium | reverse complement strand
GATGGCGTCCTGCTTCTCGCAGAACTTCCGGTATCCGCCTTCCGGGATCAGCCCCAACCGGTAGCCGGTGTGCGTCAATCGGAGGTCGGCATTGTCCTGGCGCAAAAGCAGACGGTACTCGGCCCGCGAGGTAAACATGCGGTACGGTTCGCGGGCATCCTTGGTAATGAGATCGTCGATCAGCACCCCGATGTAGGCGTCCGAGCGGTCCAGGATGCAGGGGGCCTCGCCCCGGATCTTGAGCACGGCGTTGATGCCGGCCATGAGCCCCTGCGCGGCCGCCTCTTCGTATCCCGATGTGCCGTTGATCTGCCCCGCGTGGTAGAGCCCTTCGACCCGCTTGGTCTCCATCGTGGGATGAAGCTGGCGCGGCGGGAAGTAGTCGTACTCCACGGCGTAGCCTGGCTTGAGCATGCTGGCTCTCTCCAGGCCAGGGATGGTTTTCAGGAAGGCGGCCTGGACATCCACCGGCAGGCTCGTCGAGATGCCGTTCGGGTAGAACTCACGCGTGTCCAGTCCCTCCGGTTCGACAAAGATCTGGTGGCGGGGCTTGTCGGCGAAACGCACCACCTTGTCTTCGATCGACGGGCAGTAGCGCGGGCCCGTGCCCTCGATCACGCCGGTGAACATCGGCGAGCGGTCCAAGTTGTCCTGGATGATGCGGTGCGTCTGGGCATTCGTGTACGTGAGATGGCAGCAGACCTGCGGCATCGGGATCCGCTCCGTGCGGAACGAGAACGGCGTCGGCGGGTCGTCCCCCGGCTGCGGGGTCAGGACTGAGAAGTTGATGGTGTCCCGGTCCAGGCGGGGCGGAGTGCCGGTCTTCAGCCGCCCCACCTCGAAGCCGAACTCGCGCATGCAGTCGGAGAGGTGCTCGGCCGTATCCTCGCCGGCCCGCCCTGCGGGGAAGTGGTTTAACCCTACGTGAATTAAACCCTTAAGGAAAGTGCCTGTTGTCAGGATGACGGCCTTGGCGGCGAGCCGGGCGCCCGCGCCGGTGACGACCCCGCTGACCCGCCCGCCGACCGTTTCGATCCGATCCACGGTCCCGCGGTAGATCGTGAGGCCCGGTTGCGCGCGCAGGGTCGCCTGCATCGCCAGACGGTACTGCTTCTTGTCGCACTGCGCCCGCAGGGAGCGCACGGCCGGCCCGTTCCGTGTGTTGAGCATGCGGAACTGGATGCCGGTCTTGTCGGTGTTGCGACCCATCTCACCGCCCAGCGCGTCGATCTCCTTCACAAGGTGGCCCTTGGCGATGCCGCCGATCGCGGGATTGCAGGACATCTGCGCGATCTTATCCTCATCCATCGTGAGCAGGGCCGTGCGCGCGCCCATGCGGGCCGCGGCCAGCGCGGCTTCGCAGCCGGCGTGGCCGCCGCCGACCACAAGCACATCGAACCGGTCGTCGTGCTCCCGGATGATCATTTCCCGATGCAGAACTCCTGGAAGATGCGCTCGAGGATGTCGTCCGTCGTCGTCTCGCCGATGATTTCCCCGATCGCGTTGATGGCCACCCGCAGGTCCGCCGCGATGCACTCGGCCGCCATGTGCCGCTGGACCGACACAAGCGCCTGATCGAGCGAGGTCCTGGCCCGCTCCAGGGCCGAGCGGTGCCGAAGGTGGGTGATCAGCACGCCTTCGCTCGGCTCCAACTTCTGCGTGAGGACAGTGTCGCGGATCGCGTCCCGCAACTCGTCCAGGCCGGCCCCCGTGGTCGCCGAGGTCCAGACGGTCCGATGTGGCTCGGCAAGCGACTTGAGGTCCGCGGGTTCCACGCAAGGTGGAAGGTCCGCCTTGTTCACGACCAGCACCGCCGACTTCTTCTGAAGGAGGTCCAGCATACGGCGGTCTTCGGGAGCCAGGGGCGAGCTCCCGTCCAGGACCGCCAGGACCAGCTCGGCGCGGGCCAGAGCGTCGTGTGTGCGGCGCACCCCTTCGCGCTCGACGACATCCTGCGTCTCCCGGAGGCCGGCCGTGTCCTGCAGGCGAACAGGGATGCCGCGCACGTTGACGAACTCCTCCAGGACGTCCCGCGTCGTGCCGGGGACTGGCGTCACGATCGCGCGGTCCGCCTTCGCCAGTGCGTTCAGCAGGCTGGACTTGCCCACGTTGGGCCGCCCAACCAACGCGGCCGTCACGCCCTCCCGCACGATACGCCCGTCTTCTGCGGTCCGGATGAGCCGCTCGACGCGCCCGGCCACCTTCTCAATACCGGCGGCCAGGGCCTGCGGCGAGATGAACGTGATGCCCTCGTCGGAGAAATCGATCCCGGCCTCGATCTCCACCAGCAGGCGCGTCAGGTCTTCACGGATCCGGCCGAGCTCGTCGGAGAGGGTCCCCCGGAGCTGCTCCAGCGCAACCCTCAGGCCGGTCTGCGACCGGGCCTGGATCAGGTCCATGACCGCCTCGGCCTGCGCGAGGTCCAGCCGGCCGTTGAGGAAGGCGCGTTTCGTGAACTCGCCCGGCTCGGCCAGCCGCGCGCCGCTGCGGATCAGCGCCGTGAGCCCAAGGCGGAGCACCAGGGGACCGCCGTGGCAATGGAACTCCACCACGTCCTCGCACGTGTAGCTGCGGGGCGCCTTCATGACGGCGACCAGGACCTCGTCGATGCGCTCGCCGGTGTCGGGCGCGCGCAGCTCGCCGTGATGCAGCGTATGAGTCTGATAGTCGCGGACCGTCCGGCCTCCGGAGCCGACGAAGACCGCCGAGGCGATGTCGAGGGCCTTTTCGCCGGACAGCCTGATGATGCCGATCCCGCCCTCACCGGGCGGAGTGGCAATCGCGCAGATCGTGTCACCGCCATTCATGGGAGGTCAGTGGGTTGCCAACACCGCGGGCCGGGGCAAGAGGTACCGGTCCGTGATGATTTGCTGGGCGATCGTCAGGATGTTGTTCGTCAACCAATAGAGCACGAGCCCGGCCGGGAAGCTGATGAACAGGAACGTGAGGAACACCGGCAGCAGCAGCATGATCTGCGCCTGCTTGGGGTCCATGGTGGTCGGCTGGATCTTCTGCTGGATGAACATGGTGACTCCCATGAGGATCGGCAGGACGTAGTAGGGGTCCTGCACCGAGAGATCCTTCACCCAGAGAATGAAGGGCGCCTGCCTGAGCTCGATGGTCATGTACAGAATATTAAAGAGCGCGACGAACACGGGGATCTGGAAGAACATCGGCAGGCAGCCGCCGACCGGGTTCACCTTGCGCGCCTTGTAGAATTTGAGCAGCTCCTTGTTCAGCCGCTCGCGGTCGTCGGCGTACTTCTTCTGCAGCGCCATCATCTCGGGCTGCACCGCCGCCATGTCCCTCATCGACTTGTAACTCTTATACGCGAGGGGGGCGAGCAGCAGCTTGATGAAGACCGTGATCATGATGATCGCGACTCCGTAATTGTGGGTGATCGCGTGGAGGTATCGGATCGCATAGAACAGGGGCTTGGCCACCGCCCGCACGATGGACCAGCTCCCGTAAATGAACCAACCGAAATCAATCGTCTCCTCCAGTTCGAGCTTGAGCGCCGCCAGCGTGTCGTACTCCTTGGGGCCGACGAAGAGCCGGTACTTGCTGATCAGCGTCCCGGCGGCGGGCGGGGTGCGCAGGCCCACCGACACCAGCTTGTCGCCTTCCTTGCGCACGACTGCGATGCGGGTCCCGGCATCGGCAGGGATCGCGGCCGCCAGG
>VBOO01000139.1 GCA_005877505.1 Nitrospirota bacterium | reverse complement strand
GTTGACGACGGCGGCTGAGATCCCCTCGTCCGCCAGCCGCTCGGCCGCCTCCAGCGCCGGAAGGACCGTGATGCCAACGGCGATCACCGCCACATCAGACCCCTCCCGCAGTAGTTCCGCCCGGCCGACCGGCAAGGCCTTGGGCTCGGAGTCCATAGGCACGCCCCACGCGCTCCCGCGGGAGTACCGCACGGAGGCCGGCCCTTCGTAGCTCAGGCACGTCTTCACCATGTGCTGCAGCTCGTTCTCATCCTTGGGCGCCATCACCACCATGTTCGGCACGTGTCGCAGGTAGGCGTAATCGAAGGCCCCGTGGTGGGTCGTCCCGTCCTCGGCCACCAACCCGCCTCGATCGATCAGGATCGTCACCGGCAAGTTCTGGGTCGCCACGTCGTGCACCACCTGATCGAAGGCACGCTGAAGGAAGGTGGAGTACATGGCCACGACCGGCCGCGCACCCTGCGTCGCCAAGCCGGCCGCGAAGGTCAGCGCGTGTTGCTCGGCGATCCCCACGTCGTGAAACCGGTCCGGAAATTCCTTCGCGAACCCGGTCAACCCAGTCCCCTCACACATAGCCGCCGTGATGGCGACGATGCGCCGGTCTTCGCGAGCCAGCCGGCACAGGGTCTTGATGGCCACCGATGTATAGGACGGCTTCGTGCCCGGCTTGGCGGGCTGGCCCGTGTCTCGAATGAACGGCGAGCAGGCGTGGAACCAGACCGGGTCCTTCATGGCCGGCTCATACCCCTTGCCCTTCTTGGTGATCACGTGAAGCAGCGTCGGCCTTTTCAGTTTGAGCACGTTTTCGAGGGTCGGCAGGAGATGCTCAAAGTTGTGTCCGTCGATCGGCCCGACGTACCGGAAGCCCAGCTCCTCGAAGAGGACGCCCGGAAGCACGAGTCCCTTGGCCAATTCCTCGGCCCGGTGGGCGAACCTTGTCAGTTGATCGCCGACCCGCGGGATCGCTTTGAGCAGGTGCTTGGCTTCCTCCCGAATATGGGTGGCGAAGTCACCGGTGAAGGTGCGATTCAAATAGGCCGAGAGCGACCCCACGTTCCGGGAGATGGACATCTGGTTGTCGTTGAGAACGACCAGCAGGTCCTTCTGGAGGCCGCCGACGTGCTGCATGGCTTCCAAGGTCATGCCGGAGGTCATTGCCCCGTCGCCCACGACGCAGACCACCTTGTGGTGCTGCCCCGCCAGGTCCCGCGCCTCCGCCATGCCGATCGCCGCGGACACCCCGGTGCCGGCATGCCCCGCATTGAACGTGTCATAGATGCTCTCTTCGCGCTTGCAGAAGCCGCTGAGCCCGCCGTACTGCCGAAGGGTCTGGAACAGCTCGCGCCGGCCTGTCAGCAGCTTATGGGCGTAGGCCTGATTGCTGGTGTCCCACACGATCTTGTCCTTGGGCGTGTCAAGCAGGTAGTGCAACGCCAAGGTGAGCTCCACCACGCCGAGGTTCGAGGACAGATGCCCCCCGACAGCCGACGTCACCGCGATGATCTGCTCGCGTATCTCCTCGGCCAACACGGACAACTGCTCAACCGGTACCCGCTTCAAATCGGCTGGGCCGTCAATCTCCTTCAATATGGACATGACCCTCGTCCTCCGGTGGCTTCGCGTTCCATCCTTACACCCTGCCTCACACCCTGGAAACGGGAAAACCCTAGGAAAAATCGCGCCATTGTCACATAGCCCTCCCTGAGAGTCAAGAATCCCATCGCGACCTCGGACGTACCCCTCCCCGGTGTTTAGAAGGGAAAGTCCAGCCCTGCGAAGACGGCTCGTCCCTCATTGCCCGACGCCACATCCACCCGGCCCACCACATTGGGACGCGCGATCGCCCGAAACCCGATCCCGGGATTGGCTTGGTACTGGGAGAAGGCCCTGTACCGGAACGTGTTGGCCACTTTGCCGACATCGAGGAACGGCGCCGTCTCAATCTCGGCGACGGTGCCGAAGATTCGCAAGTGAAACAACTGAATCCGCTCTTCAAAGTTGAAGACGAGGGAGTGATTGTCAACGAACCGGCCTACGCCGAAGGCGCGCAGGGTGTTCTCCCCACCCAAACTGCTCCGTTCGAAGAAGGGAACCGCTTCGCCGCCGACCGTGGCTTCCAGTCGGCCTCTAAAGACGAAGGTGTACTGCTTGGTGGCGTTCGGAATCAGCCTCCGGTATTCGATCCCATACCGACTGAATATCGTGTTCGTACTGGTCGTGAGGGTCTGCGCCAGCTCCGCAAACATCGAAAAGTAGTGACCGATCGTCGGCGTCACCGTGTCGTCTCGTGTGTCGTTCAAGTACGCCAGCCTGTGGCCCCACACCGTCCCCCCGCCCGTTCCTTTGATCGCGGGAAACACCGATTGCGTGAAGGGGAGGTGTTGCACCACGCCCGTCTGGATCTCGACGTTCCGGATCCGCTCGGTCCAGAGCACCCGCTGGCCCGGGCCGATATAGAGGCCTGCCGTGATATGGCCGAGCAGCTCGCGGTCTGTGTAGTTGGTCTCCTGTGTCGGCGAGGTCTGGTTGCCGATGCCAAAGAACCGCGCCGTCCCGTTCTTGAAGAACCCGACACTCGTCTCCAGGCTGAAGCGGCCTCCCTGCAGGAAGAGATTCCGATAGTCGTAGACAAACCTCCGCTCGGTCTTCTCGGTGTACGAGGCGATGAGCTTGTATTCCTCGCCCCGCTTCGGATACTGGTAGACATTGATCGCCGCGCGCGAGCCTGCGAACTCATTGTGGAGGTACATCGGCGCGATGATCTGGGTGACGCGCTCCTCATCATCCGCAAACACGTAAGGCACGATCAGCCCAACGTCCACGCCGTCGGTCTTCGAGGTCCCGACAGCCGGAATCACGAAATGGGATCGCTGGTCAGCGGACGCCGGAAATGGGGACAGCACAGCCGGCGCCACGGCGCAGAGCGCCATAAGGCCCACACGGCAAAAGCAACGTGCCACCTGAACTCATCGGCTCCGGGCCGAATCGGCGTCGGCCGGGACAGCGGCTTTGATGTGCTCGGCCTTTTCCCGAAGCTGCTTGGTCAGCTCGGCGAACGAGTCCTTGCGGATGATCCTTCTGAACTGCTCGCGATAGTTCTGGACGAGGCCGGTCCCCTCCACCACCACGTCGTAGACGCGCCAGTCCCCCGAGGCCATCTCCATCTTATAGACGATGTCCACCGCGGTTTTGCCGTTGTCAATCTTCGTATAGACATCCGCGTATTCGCCGTCGACGATCTCTTTGAGATATTGCACCTTCTCCCCGGAGTAGTTCTCGATTTTCCCTAAATAGGTGCTGGCCAGGAGGGTCTGGAAGGAGGCCGCAAAATCCTTCTGCTCCTCGGGCGTCCGTTTGTTCCACTCGGCTCCCAGGGCCCGCCGCGACATTTCGAGAAAATTGAACCTCTGGGCGATCGTCTGCTCCAGCAGCTTCCGTCGCTCTTCCTTCTTCTCGGGTTTCTTCCAGGCCGGGTCCTCTAAAATACCCACCACCTCGTCAATGGACTTCTTGACCGCATCGGTAGGAGGCCCCGCCCACGCCGTCGCGCCGAGCATTCCTCCCCCAAGCACACTCCCGATCAGGAGAGCAGCCCAGAAATGTTTATACCGTGGCATGACGTGTCTCCTCCTGGGCCGTCGGCATGGCGGGGCGTATGACCGCCTCACTTGACGTTGCCATGAATAAACTCTCCGATCAACGATTCCAGATCCACGCCTGATTCGGTGTCGCGGATCTTGCTTCCCGGCGGCAGCTCTTTCTGCGACCCGCCGGGCGAGAGCGACACGTACTTGTCGCCGATCAGCCCGCGTGTCTTGATCGATGCGATGGCATCGCCATAGATCTTGACGCCGGGACGGAG
>VBOO01000138.1 GCA_005877505.1 Nitrospirota bacterium | reverse complement strand
CCGGCTTGTTGTCCAGCGTGATGATCTTGGGCGCGGAGACGATCTTGGTCTGGCCCAGGGCTTCTCCAGCCGACAGTCGCAGGTCGAGCGTTCCGGTCGTCCCCAAAAATTTGCCGACGGTGAGTCCCGCGGTGGTCCCCGGAACACTCACGCCCGATGCCGCGGCCGCGAGGTTGACCAGGAAATCGCTCGTTTGGCCAAGGAAGCTCCCGGACGCCCCAATGTTAATGGTGATCGGGGCATCCTTTTGACTTCCCGTGGAAGTCGTCCTTATCGAACTGAGTCCCCACTGGATGCCGAGCCCGCGCGCGAAGTTCTTGCTGGCCTGCACGATCCGCGCCTCGATCTGGACCTGCGGCGTCCGCTGGTCCAAGTCATGGATAATCTTCTCGACCTTGACGAGATTATCCGGGATGTCCCGGACGACGAGCGCGTTGGTCCGGGCATCGACCTTGATCTCCCCTCGAGGGCTGAGATTGCTTTTCGCGACATCGACGGACTTTGCCGCGTCGCCGTAATTGAGGTAGATGATGCGCGTCACGAGCTCTTCGGCTTTCAATGTCGCTTCTTTCGCCCGGGCGGCGTCATCCCGGAGCTTGGTGATGTTCGCCAGGGTGTCGATCCACAGGATGTTCCCTTCCCGGATCTGTCCCAGGTTGTTCAGCTTCAGAATCAGGTCGAGCCCCTGATCCCATGGCACGTTCAGCAGTTTCAGCGTCACCTTCGCCTTGACCGCTTCCCCGACGACCATGTTGAGGCCGCTGACGTCGGCGATCAGCCGGAGCACACTGCTGATCTCTGCGTCCTGGAAGTCGAGGGAAATGCGCTTCCCGGTGAATCGCTCGGTGCCGCCCGACGAGCTAATCTCGCCCATCTGAGTCGGTATCGGTTGCGCCAGCGGCGTCATCGGAGCAAGGAACTTGAGCCGATCCGGAACCGGCAGGCTGTGCCGTGGGCTCATGCGCGCGACCATTTCGCTCGTGACAGGACCGGAGCGCGTCGTCGGTTGTGTTTCTTGAGGAGCCGGCCCCCCCGGGGCCTGTTCTGAGAGCTTCACCCGAAGTTGCGCGCCAGACTTCTCGATGGTATAGGGGACGCTCCGATCCAGATCGAGGACCAGTCGCACTTTCGCCTGCGGGAACTGGTGCACGCCAATTCGAATCTGCCGCATCAGCTTGTGTCGAACCGGGACGGCCTGGCGTTTGGTCCCGTTCACGACATTCAGAAGGTCAATCACGAGCCGGTTGCCGCTCAGCTTTGTGACGTCATAGGTCAGTTCACCGTCTCCGGTAATGATCACCACCACGCTGTCCATGGCACGCTGCACGGTCAGGTCCGTCATGGATTTGGCGGGCGGCAGCGGGCTTCCGCTGCTGATTCCGGCGGCGACGAGGGAAGGCTGGACAGGCTCGACGGCCGATTGCACCGCTGGAGATTCGGGAGCCGAATTCGACGCCTCCGCAGGAACTGGGGCCATCGCGTCCACCGGCGCGCCGGCGCTGCGGCCGGGCGCGGCCTCCGCGATGGTCGGTTCTACCATCGGCTCGGTTGAGGCGCAGGCCTGCAAGGTGCCGAGGATCACGACTCCTGCCAGGAGGACCCCACGGCTGGTCGGTTGAGTTTTCATTCGGTCACCTCTCTGGGTCGGAGAAGGATTTCGACCTCCTTCGTGCTTTTTCTTCCCGCGTAGTCCATGGTGGGTTCCGCCACGATGATCGCTTTATCGGTAATCGTTTTGATGACTCCGTTGTTGGTGCCCAGCAACATGCCTTCTTTCACCGTGTACCCCTTGCCGTCTGGGGTCTGGATCAGTCCGTAGTAGCCTAGCCCTCCCCACATGATGCCCAGGAGTTTCATGTCGCTGATCTGGACCCGTTGCAGAGGTGGCATCTGCGACTGCAAGGAAGCGCTTTTGATGACTTTCGTGAGCGATTGGAACGGATCGCGCCGGCTTTTCGGATCATAGGAATACCCTTCAGCATTCTCGACAGGCGGAGTGGGGGCCCCAGGCGCGGTTGCCGGCGTCATCGCGGGCGGATGCGCCGCTGCCGGTGGCGTTGCGCCGGTTTGCGGAGCAGCAGGCGCGGCAGGACTCGGTGCCGGTGTGCCGGTTGCAGGCGCAGGCATGCCGGGCTTAGGCGGCGCCGCCGGCGCAGCGGGCTGGGCCGGAGGCTGTCCGGTACCGCCAGGAGGCGGAGCCTTCGGCTTCGGAGGCGGCGGTGCAGGCGGCTTCTGGTCTTCCCCGGTCAACAGGCTCATAGCCACCAGTGTCTGCGTGGTCGTCGGTTCCGCAAGCGCCGTGCCGACGCCCGACAGCATGACGGCTGTCAACACAACAGCATGGAGAGTGATCATTCGCATCGTATTGTCTCGCGGCCTCACTTCCCTGACGCCTTGGCCCCGCCGGATGCGGGCCCGCTGGGCACGGCTGGAGACGCGAAGGCCGTGATCTGGAACGATGTCTGGACGGACACGCGGCCCCGCTCCTCCTTCCCGCCTCCCATCTTGATTTTGTTGACGTTGATGATCCGGGGGAGCTTGCCGATCCGGTCGAAGAAGAGCGCCAAGGTGTGGTACCCGCCGCTCATCTCGACATCCACGGGAAGCCGGACAAAAAGCTTGGATGAATCCTCCACACGGGGACCCGGCCGCCAGAGCTTGAGATCCAGCCCGATGCGTGTCCCGAGGTCGGATAGTTGCTTGAGGAGCGTCACGGCCTCCTCCTCAGGGGGCAAGTGCTCCTGATTCTTGGCGAGTTGTCGCAGTAATTCCGCATTCAACTGCTTGAGCTCCTCGAGTTTCGCGATTCTGGCCTTGTTGGTGTTGATTTCCGTATTGATCTTGGCAATGTCGCTCTTCAAGCTGTCGATGTTTGTCTGCAGCGGCTCTTCGAAATAGAAGTAGAACCCGACGCCGATCCCGACCAAGACCAGGACCAACATAGCGATCTTTTGCGGCAGTGGGACAGCCTTGAAGGCCGCGAGATCTGGAGCTATCAGCGCCATGCGTCAGCCCTTCACCGTCATCTTGAGTTTGAGCGAGTAGATGGTCAGGCCGTCTTCGACCGTCTGGCGGCTCTCCTCCAGCATCACGGCGGAGAAGTATCCGCTCTGCTGGAGGTTCCTGACGAACTCCACGATATCGTCATTTGTCAACGCCTTGCCGGTGAGGGTGACCTCTTTGTCCCCTTCGACATTTGTCAGCCAGACCTTCAAGGGGTCCAAACCCTGGCTGATATAGTCAAGCAGCCGAACCGGTCCACCTTGATTCTTGCGAAGTTGCTCGATGATGCGGACCTTATCCTCCAGCAAGCGGACGTTCTTCTCGTAATCCTCGACCTCCTGGACCTTCTTCTTGAGCACCTCGAGTTCCTTCGTCTTGCTCTCCTTGATTTGGGTCTGCAGCGCGATCTCATCAACGAGCATCTGCCAGCGATATCCGCAAGCCCCGAGAAAGACGAGCACGATCCCCAGGCCCACTCCTAACTGGAACATTCCCGTATCGACCGGAGCCTTTTCCTTTGCCTTTTTGGCAGCTCGTTTGGCCGGTTGAAGATTGATCTTGATCACCGGTCACCCTCCCGCCGCAAGGCGAGGCCGACGACGACGGCCGCCTCCGGCGCGACCCGCTCGACGGCCTCGGGACTCTTCTTCAAGGCTGTCGTATCCAGCTTCCTGAACGGATTGGCCACAGTCGCCGCGATTCCCAACTGTTCTGAAATCTTGTTCGGCAGACTCGGGATCTTGGAACACCCGCCGCTCAAGACGATGCTCGCGATGTCGTCCTGAGAAGTCGTCCGGAAGTAATCGAAGGAACGGCCGATCTCCGTCGCCACCTCTTCATTGACCGCGGCAATCGCCTGGTGCAGCGCGTCGGCGTTGACACCCGGCAACTGGCCTTTCTTAGCCGATTCCGCATCTTCCAGACTCAGTCCGAGATCCTGCTGGATCCGCTCCGTATACTTGTTGCCACCGATCGAGATGTCTCGGGTGAACGCGGAGACTCTGCCCTTCAAGATATTAATATTCGTCACGCTGGCACCAATGTTCACGAGCGCGGTCAGCTCACCCGGCGACACGTTGTAATTCGCGCAGTACATGTTCTCAACGGCGAACGCGTCGACGTCGATCACCTTGGGCGTCAAGCCCGCCTCGCGCACCGCGTTGGCGTAATCGTTCAACTTGTCCTTCTTGGTCGCGACCAGCAGGACCTCCATCTCGCCCTGCTCCGTGGAGGACAGCTCCTCCTCCGAGAGGATATGGAAATCCAGATACACGTCGTTAATATCGAACGGGATGTATTGTTCCGCTTCGAACTTGATTTGCTTGTCCAACTCTTCTGCCGGCATGGGCGGGAGGGTGATTTTCTTCACGATCACGGACGTCCCGGAGATCGACATGGCGACATTCTTGTTCTTGGGTTTCTGTTCCGCGGCGAGCTCCTTGATGGCCGTCACGACTCCAAGGCCATCCATGATCGATCCGTCGACGATCATCTCGGCAGGAAGCGGCTTCGTGCCGAATCGCACCACCTTCAGCTTGCCCTTGGACTCATTGAGTTGCAACATCTTGATGGACCCAGACCCAATATCCAATCCGAGCAAGTACGCCTTCGAACCGAATCCAAACAACGATCGCCCTTTCTATCTTGCCAGCGTCTAGTTTGATGCCCGCCGACGAATGATGCGCTTAATCTCTTCGAGATTCGTCGTCGTGTACAATCGCCAATTTCGCCAATCGCGCGGTGGCGTCGAGATCAGGCCTTCGCGTTCCCAGCGGTACAGCGTCGCCTTCGAGATATCAAACAAGTGACACACTTCAAGAGTGGAGAACCGCCGTGAGACCGGCTTGCGACCGACGGGCCGCACAGTGTGCCCTTTCCTCTTCGCCTCGACAGCTTTCATCCCACGTGGCTCGTGAATTAGAGATGACACATAAGTGTCGTAAGTATAGTAAGTATAATTTTGATGTCAAGAACAATATTCTGTAGGTGATCGGGGAATACCGGTCGGAAGCCGCTTCTGGAGCGCCACGCGACGCACGTAAGGGAGGGCCCTACTATCCCTAGCGGTAGAGGATGGCCGTATGGACAGTCCTTGTGGGTGGCGGCGGAGCAGCCCCGCCGGTAGAGTTGGACAGCGTTGTCCTAGTACACGCGCTTACGCCGGCTGGCAGACGGGATGTTGAGTTCCATTCGATACTTGGCAACGGTGCGCCTGGCGAGGACCACGTTTTGGGCTTT
>VBOO01000137.1 GCA_005877505.1 Nitrospirota bacterium | reverse complement strand
CTTTCGAAAGGCATGCCGCAATAGGGCGATCGCTTGCGGCTCAAGCTCCGGCTTCGACGAAGGATCGAAATCCAGCGAGAGCAGAAACACCGATCGCGGCGGCAGATGTTCGATGTAATCATAGACCGCGCGCACTTCAGGCGACACCTTGATCGGCAGGCCGAAGGGACGGAGCAAGGGCAGCAAGGTCGCCGCGGCGATCAGGAGAAAAATGATCCGCCGATCGATGCTGATCATCCGGCGGGCGAACTGTCTCATTGATCGCTCCCCCCGCCGAGGTACGCCCGCTCGTAGCCGAGGATGATCTTCAGGGACAACGCCACGGCCCCCATACTGACGCCGATCAGGATCGCCCGGCGAACCGCGCTATTGATGACGTTGAGCAACCATTGGGCGATGTCCCAGCTCCAAGGCAGCAGGAACTGCCCCAGCGGGACACGTCCCATCATCACGATCACGGCCGCAACGAGCAGCACGCCGGCCTCCCGCGAGCGGGCGCGAAAGGCCCGATAGGCCGCCGAGGCGATGAAGAAGGCGAGGATCGAAAACATCGTGGCCTGGAGCGGGACCATCGTGTAATCGTAGATCCACCCGAAGGCCGTCTGGGCGCCGTCCACCCTGGTCTCGCCCTTGCTCCAGAAGAGCCCGACGACGACCGTGGCGAGCATCGCAAGATAGAGGATGACGCTGTAGCCCCAGCCGGGCACCCGCCGCTTGACCTTCACCGCATGGACGTGAAAGAGGCTGGTCAGCCCCAACGCCAGCGCAAACCCCGAAATGATCTGCATCCACTTGGAGACTCTGGTGATGGCCTCCTCGGATACTGGATGCGGGATGTAGTATTGCACGGCGAACGCCACGCCCATCACGAACGTGATGATCAGCGGCAGTTGGCGCTTGAGGAAGATCACTTGAAGTCTTTGAAGAGGTCCAGCGCGTAGTCGAACGTGTCCGAATGGAGACCGACGCCAATCGTAGCAAGGAGGGTGCCGATGACCAACACGCCCATGATGAAGGCCTTGCCGAAATCCTGGCCGCGCAGCGTCCCGACGAGGACCGGCTCGCGGGAGAGGTAGGCGCTGGCCGCGTACAGTTCCTCCCCGATCAGAGTATAGTCGCAGGTGGTCACGAAGAACGGGAGCTGGTGATCCGAATCGGTGCCGGCGATCTGGATCGCCCCGGTGCCGGCGCCGGTTTCGGTCAATAACAGGGACTCGGCGAAGTAGGAGCCCATGAAGAAGTTTGCAGCCGGCTTCTCCCGCAGCATGATGCCGTCCACGGCCGCCGTGTAGCTGAACTGGTCGCTCGTGATGAAAAAGTTCGCATCTTCCTTGTAGGCGTCAGGCCGGCCGGCCGCGACGTACGCCTCCTTGACGATCTCCTGGCAGACCGCCATGACGATCGGATCGCGGTGCGGGACCTTCAGGCTTGTGTCGTAGTGCGCGACCTTTTTGGCAACCTCGCCCAGAATGACGGTGGCCGCGATGGTGGAGACTTCGTCCATCCCTCCCGAACCGGTGAGGTAGAGAATCGGGCGGCCCATTTCCGTCGAGCGGCCGATCGCCTCCTCGACGGCGTCCAGACCGGCGATGCGGCGCAGATGGACGTGGGGGTTCCGTCGGGCCGCCGCGATGCTCGCCAGGAGGACGCCCGTGAACGCCACGACGAACACGAGGTTGTTGATTTGCGCCGTATTGAACAGGTTGGGCGCGGGTGTCGCTTCGGCCACCTCCGACCAAACTTCCTGGTCGCCCTCCCGCACGAGGAGCTTTACGAAATACGGTATGCCGTCTTCGATTGGAAAGGTCTGGGAGGAACCGAGCTTCACGTAGTGGTCGCCCTTGGCGGCGGGCTGGGCCCACCAGGGGAAGTCCCCCGGTTTCACGTATCGCGTGTTGGAAGGGAACTCCGCGACTTTCTTGAACGGGGTGGTGGGGCTCGTCGCCATCCAGACCTGAACGCTCCGGCCCGCGCGGTCGGCGGGGGAGGCTTTCCAAACAAGACTCAGACTCTTGCCGGCATCGTTGGGAGTATCCAGGGCCAGAAAGCCCTCAGGCGCAGGGATAACCGCCAGCGCCGGCGCTCCCAGGAGGAGCAGGATGATCAGGAGCAAGGAGATGAGAATCACTTTAACGGTATCTTCACGCTGATGGCCCCACCGAGATCTCCTTCTTTGCCGCCCTCCTTCATGTAGCCCGAAATGTCCTTCTCCCCCTTTGGCTCCCCGTGACACGAAAGGCAACCCTTGAGGTAGAACAGCGGCAGCATGACCCGGAGGGCCTTTCCGCCGTCCACTGTTTCGCTGACGATCTTCTCGCCTTGGCGGGGATAGGACGGATCCGCGAACGCCTTGAGGACCTTCAACTCGAACTCATCCGGCGTATTCTTGGGGTTCCGCGGGGGGTTCATGGTCTGTTTCAGGTACACTCCGGTCTTGTCCCGGAACTTGGAAGCGGCCTGGGTGCCAAAGGTGGCGGGAATGAAGCCTTTGAAGCCGACGCCTTGCTTGTTGATCACGATCTGGTTATTGGCCACCACCTGCTTTTCCGCCTCGATGAGCGCGGGTAAGAGCTTCTTGGCCAGATCAGGCACCTTCTCGTTCTTCAGGTTGACAAGGTCCACGTTCGCCCGCTCTGTGAACTTTGCGATCACCTGTTTTTCGAAGACCTCGGGGGTAAAGCCCTTGTTTCCTTTCTCGGGGTCGTTGATCAAGGACTGATTCGCCCCGATGGTCACCCGACCTGCATCCAGCAGGATCGCCAGTAGCCGACCGGTCTCGACCGCATCAGGATTGGCGCGAGCTTTCGGTGGCAGGAGAAGGCCGTCCGCCAGGAAGACCGTCACGAACGCTATCACGATCGCTTTCGCGCTGCTCATAGCCACCTCCTTAATCCTCAGCCTTCGATCACCTCGATATTAGCCCGCGGGATCACCGCACGCGAGCCGTCGGTGAACTGGACCTCCATCACACGGACGCGGCTTTCCGTGGGAATCATCTGCAAGTCAGACGGCAAGCCCACGACCCGGCCGATCCGCCCAAAGAAGGGGACCCGGATGACGCGCACCGGGTCGCCGACCTTGACCCCACCCCTCGCCTCTCCCGATTGACCGGCTTCAATGCCCTGGATCTGTTCGCCGGGCGCCAGCGGCACGATGATTTCCGGACGGATGACCCCCGCGCGGATCTGCGTTGCACCGGAGAGGGACGTCTTGCGTCCATCCAGCTTCCGCAGCAACTCAAAGGTCCGATGGGCCATCGGGATGCGCCCGAACCCTTCAGTCAGGACCAGGGTAAAGCCGACGGTTTCCGTTCCGGTGATGGCCACGCCAAGGTCATAACCCAGGAGCGTCCGCAGGTCCTTGTCGTCCATCCCGCCGACGACGATCCCCTTGACACCGACGGCTTTGGCCCGCACAAGGGCCTCGGCCCCGACAAAGGCGCCGCCCACCACGATCTTGCCCGCATGGGCGGACGTGAAGTGCGCCGCTGTCACATCCTCTTCGGGCGACGCAACCCCCAAGACCAGAGACCCCCAGGTCTCACCGCCGATCCCGAAGATTCCTTGGATGAGGGCGCACGTGGTCTCCACCCGCACCCCCTGTCCCGGCAGCACCTCCGCAACCGTGCCGTCGAGAAAAGCGAAGAGCTTCACCTGCTGCGGCGGCTCCCGCAGGATAACCTGCCCCGTCGTCGTCGAAATGGTCTCCACGGTCCCAGTGATGGGAGCGCGCACCTGTGTCTTGAACCACTTAAGGAAGGATTTGGTCTCCGCCAGGATGTCGCCCTGCTGGACCCGGTCTCCCTCCCGCTTGACCATGTAATCGGGCAGATCCTCAGGCAAGATGCCGAGCTGATTGACGAGATTCATCACATGGACTTTGCCGGGCAACTCCGCACGCGCCACGACAGCCGCCGAGGTGACCACCGCGCCGGCATCGACGAGGACCGTGCCGGGCAGCGGCAGGACCCGCCTTTTGGAGACGATGGTTCGCGGCGTAACGGTGAGGCCTGGTGTATAGGTATGGGCCATTTTCGCTTCGCGACCGTTATACGTTAAACGCTATTCGTTAATCGGCAATAGCCTTCTTAATCCTGAAGTTCACGTATAAAGTTTACCGATTAACGTTGTGTTACTCCGGGTAAAGTTTCAGCGCGGCATGCCAGCGCTTCAAGGCGCGCACCCGCTCCTCTGGCTTGGTGGGCAACCGCAGCGGACGCCCGCGCCCGTCCAACACCACTCCGACGACGCCCCCCCGGACACGCCGATCGACTGGGACGCCCTTGCCCGCTCCCAGGTCCACGGACCGGGCCGGGGTCATGGCGACCGTCGCCTCTTCCCCGACTCCGAGGGGAAACAACCGGACCTCTCCGAAGGCCAGGGTTCCCTTTATAGCGGGAGGGGGCCCATCACCCGTTGCATTCGACGGAGCAACGGGTACCCGCGCCCCTCCCGCACCCACTCCCGGCTCGGGTCGTCCATGGAACGTGAGGGTGTAGTCGGCGCAGCGCTCCCCCCAGG
>VBOO01000136.1 GCA_005877505.1 Nitrospirota bacterium | reverse complement strand
GGCAAGAGCCCGGAGGTCTATCTGACCCGCCGGTATCGGTTCGCGGCGGCCCATCGGCTGCACACCGACGCGCTCTCGGAAGAAGAGAACGACAGGGTCTTCGGCAAGTGCAACAACCCCAACGGGCACGGCCACAATTACACACTGGAAGTCACGCTCCGCGGAGAGATCAAGCCCGAGACGGGCATGATCTCCGACCTGGAGCGCCTGGACCAAGCGGTGGAGGAGCGGGTGCTGAAGCGGTTCGACCACCAGCACCTCAACTATGATGAGGCCTTTGCCGGCAAGGTGACGACCGGAGAGAACCTGGTGGTGATGCTCTGGAATCTCTTGGAGAAGGCCGTCCCGGCCGGTACCCTGCACAAGATCGGGCTGGTCGAGACCCGCGACAACTACTTTGAGTATGCCGGACATAGTGCGGGGCGAGCGTCGTGAGTAGACACAGAGACCTGGCTGGGGCAGAAACGACGGAACTGCAAGCCCTGGTCGAGCAGCTCCTCGGCCTTCTGGGTGAGGACCCGACCCGCGAAGGGCTCGTGAAGACTCCCGAGCGGGTTGCCAAGGCGCTCCGGTTCTTCACGCAAGGCTATCAGCAGGACGTTGACGAAGTCCTGAACGGCGCTCTCTACTCGGTCAAGTACGACGAGATGGTGGTGGTCCGGGACATCGACTTCTTCAGTCTGTGCGAACATCACCTCTTGCCATTTTACGGCAGGTGCCACGTCGCCTATATCCCCAACGATCGTGTGGTGGGGCTCAGCAAGATCCCGCGGCTCGTGGAGGTGTACAGCCGGCGCTTGCAAGTGCAGGAACGCTTGACCGTGCAGATCGCCGAGACCCTGCAGGAGAAACTGAACCCACAGGGCGTCGCCGTCGTCATCGAGGCCCGACACCTCTGCATGATGATGCGTGGCGTGGAGACGCCCAACGCCGTGGCCGTGACCAGCTCCATGCACGGCGTGTTCTTAAACCAGCAGAAGACCCGCGAGGAATTTCTCACCTTAATCAGGCGGGGCAGCGCCAGCGAAGCCGTCTAAGCCTTCAGCAGCAGGCTCTGGATCGCGCGGTCCAGGTCGGCCGGCTCTACCTTCCCTTCCCGCTTTTCGACCAGCTTGCCCTGCGCGTACAGGTGCGTGGTCGGGTAGGTCTCGAACGTATAGCGCTTCTTGATCTCGCGGCAGGCTCCCGGGACGTGCATCTTGGCCTTGCCGAACTTGACGCGCCCGTTGAAGCGCGGCGCGAAGTCTGCCAGCACGCCGTCCATGAAGGCGCAGCCCTCGCAGTTGGCGATGCCGAAAACCACCACCGCAGCGGGGCTTCCCACATATTCGTCAATGGTGGCGTCCGTGACGTTGCCGATGAGATCGTCCATGGTTCGTTTGTGTGAAGCCCCTCACCCTTGACCCTCTCCCCGCGTGCGGGGAGAGGGGAGGGTGAGGGGAATGCGCTCAGTGTAGTTTCTTGAGAGCTTCGAGGATATCCTTGTAGTGTAGTTTCTTGAGAGCTTCGAGGATATCCTTGTCGTCTCGGGCCACCTTGATTTCCTGCACCTTGACGTAGGCCACTCTGCCGTGCTTGTCCACGATCACGGTCGCGCGCTTGCCGCAGTTGAGCGGCTCGAAGTAGAGCCCGTACTTCTTCACCACTTCCCGGTTGAAGTCCGCGAGGAGCGTGTGCTTGAGGCCAAGGGCGTCGGCCCAGGCCTTATGGGAGAAGAAGCTGTCCGTGCTGATGCCCAGCACCACCGCGTTCAGCCCGTCGAACTTCGGGAAGTCGTCGGTCAGGCATTTATTCTCACCGGTGCAGACCGGGCTCCAGTCCAACGGATAGAAGGCCAGGACGACGTTCTTCTTGCCACGGAAGCTGCTCAACGAGACCTCCTTCTGGTCCTGGTCCTTCAGCGTAAAATCGGGGGCCATGTCGCCCACTTTGATTTCCGGCGCTACTGCTGTTTGTACGGCCACGGTATCCCTCCTTGTTGGATGACGTGAATGATGGTGGGTTTGGATAAGCAGAGCGATTGTACACTGGGCGGGGCCGAGTTTGTCAACCCGGCTTCGCGTCTGTTATCCTCGTGCGGTGGATCTTTTCAGCCCGCAGCCAGAAGATGACCGCACGCCCGGTCCCCTGGCGGACCGGATGCGGCCCCGGTCGCTCGAGGAGTTGGTCGGGCAGGACGACATCCTGGGCCCCGGGCGGCCGCTGCGGCTCGCCATCGAGCAGGATACCCTCTCATCCTTGATCCTCTGGGGACCTTCCGGATCGGGCAAGACTTCCGTCGCCCGCCTGATCGCCGCGCATACCAAGGCCCACTTCGAGCCCTTCTCGGCCGTCACCAGCGGGCTCCCGGAGCTGCGCCGGGTGGTCAAGGTCGCCGAGCAGCGCCGGATCGTCAAGGGCCAGCGCACGATCCTGTTCGTGGATGAGATCCACCGTTTCAACAAGGCCCAGCAGGATGCCTTTCTGCCACACGTCGAGTCGGGCACGGTGATTCTCATCGGCGCCACCACGGAGAATCCCTCCTTCGAAGTGATCAGCCCATTGCTCTCCCGGTCACTGGTCGTCGTCCTCCAGACGCTGTCGGAAAATGCCCTGTTGCAGATCATCGAGCGGGCGCTCCGGGACCCGGAGCGGGGGCTTGGCCGGTACCGTGTCGAGATGGACATCGAGGCGATGATGAGCCTGGTGGCCTTTGCGAACGGGGACGCCCGCGTGGCCCTCAATGCCCTGGAGTTTGCCGTCCTGCACACGGCTCCCGGACCGGACGGCTTCGTTCTTTTGACCAAGGAGGCCCTTGCGACGGCCTTACAGAAGAAGAGTCTGCGCTACGACAAGGGGGGCGAGGAGCACTACAACATCATCTCCGCCTTCATCAAGAGCCTGCGGGACTCCGATCCCGATGGAGCCCTGTACTGGCTCGCGCGCATGCTGGAGGCGGGCGAGTCCCCGCGCTTCATCGCCCGCCGCATGGTGATCCTGGCGTCGGAGGACATCGGCAACGCCGACCCGATGGCGCTGGTCGTGGCGACGGCCGTCTCGCACGCGGTGGACTTCATCGGCCTGCCGGAGTGCAAGCTGAATCTGGCCCAAGGCGTGACATACCTGGCTAGCTGTCCGAAAGACAACGCGTCCTATGCCGGGCTGCAGGAAGCGACTGCGGATGTCAAAGAACATGGGAATCTACCGGTGCCCCTGCACCTACGCAACGCGCCGACCAGCCTGATGCGGGAGCTGGGCTACGGAAAAGACTATCGCTATGTGCACGACGATCCGTCCGCGAAGACCGAGCAGACCCACCTGCCGGAGAAACTCGGCAAGAAGAAATACTACCGGCCCAAGAAGAGAGAAGATCGTTAAACGTTAATCGTTAAACGTGGGAAGCTGAAGAAAGGGAGGGGTGATCCCCGCCCGTCCTTTTTAATTCCGGTCACCCTGAGCGTGTCGAAGCGTCTCAAAAACCTTCCTAGCCACCTTGGGGGAGAGGGCGCGGGTGAGGGGCTTGCTGTTGTCAGAAAAAGCTTATTAGGATTCGCCGAAACTATGAAATTGGTTGGTGGGGATAGGCTGACCAATCTACACAGTAGTTAGGCCGACTACCGGATCCCGTTCGCGGAGGAGGAGAACATGAAAAAGTCGGGTTCGACCGAGGGCCAGTCGGCATCTGAGCTGATTGACAAAAGAATCGCCGAGCTCGGGGACTGGCGCGGGCAGACCTTGAGTAGGATGCGCAAGCTCATCAAAGAGGCAGACCCGGACGTCGTCGAGGAGTGGAAGTGGATGGGCACTCCCGTATGGTCGCACGACGGGATCATCTGCACCGGCGAGTCTTACAAGTCGATAGTGAAGTTGACCTTCTCCAAGGGGGCTTCGTTGAAGGACCCGGCCAAGCTCTTCAACTCGAGCCTCGACGGGAACGTAAGGCGCGCGATTGACATCCATGAGGGGGAGGAGGTCGACGCGGGCGCGTTCAAGGCGCTCATCCGTGCCGCGGTCGCCCTCAATACATCCGCCGGAAAAGCAAGGCCAAGGCGAGCGAAGTAGGCTACATGTGCGGCGCCGTAGGGGCGTAGCTCGTGGTGACGCGGCCTAACAATTCATTCAAGCCGAAGCCGCTTCGCGGCTCGGCTTAATTCAGGCGTTAGGACTTACACAGAGGCGAATGTGAAGTGGAAGCTACCGGTCATCATCATAACCGACATTAGTCATCGGTTTAGCTTTTGGATGGCTTGTCGGAACGATGCAGACTCTATAAGACGAGCGTCGATACACTCGGCGCGCCGAATCGTTGCAGAATCGCATCGAGGGGTTTCAACCCTCTTGTGTACAGCTAAAAGCTGTGGGGGTTCATGTACCATTGCGTATTGGTCAAGATTACGTGCTTGTGCAAGTTGAAAATGATTACTTTCACGTTATTGGATTCAATACAGACCCTGGAGTGCCGCCATCGCTTGGCTGGTGGGGTGCGGGCAGGAGTGAGGCTCTGCGACAAGCGTGTGGGGGTCAGCCCTAACAAATGCGCTGCAGCGAACCGCCGCCCCGCTTTGCAGTCGGAGGGTTCGAGAGAATTTCAACGCGACAGTTGCAGCCGGGGTGCGTCCCCGGCGGCGGTCGCTGAGCTTGGACGGTCGTTAGGTCTTACGATCACGCGTCATCTGAGCTGACTGATGGCGTATGATGAGCTGCCCCTCACCCTTGTCCCTCTCCCCGCACGCGTGGCGAGGGGACCTTGGCTAATTCGGGGGCTTCCGTTCGAGGGTATCGACGCGCTGGCTGAGTTGGTCGTCTCGCTGGCGAAGATCGTCGTAGAATGATCGGATGAGTGCGCGGGTTTCCTGGTGCTGCCGCTCGTGGTATTCCCGCTCCTATACCTGCTGGGCTTCAATGAGCTTCGCGAGTATTGCGATCGGGCAGTTCCCTTCATGGCAGGGTTATTCTAAGGGATGCATCAGTTCGTCCCACTCACTCATTGCTCATCCCCTGCCTTCTCCAATTCTTTCAGCTTCGCCCGGAGCTGCTCCGCTTGCTCGCAGAGATTGCCCCACTGGCCCGTCAGGACGGACTGGTCTTTGACCCACTGCTCCCGTTCTTTCATCAAGACCGTCCACCGTTCGTGGTCCTGGTAGAGTTCCTGGCTCGCCAACTCCCTGTCACGGGCCTTGATCCTGTCATCGCCGGCGGCGATTTCTGCTTCTACTTTGGCGATGTGCCGTTCGACGCGGGCCAAGGTTTTGGTGAATTCCCGGCGTGCCTTGAAGGCGCTGGTCTCGCTGGTCCGTGACCGGGGAGCGGTAGTCGGGGCTGCCTTGGAGACGCTGGGCGCCTTGGACGGCTTGGATTCGAACTCCGGCGTTCCCTGTATGGGCTCGAGTTCCTGGACCTTCTTCCATAAGTAGTACTCGTAGTCCCCGTGGTAATCGCGCGCCTGACCAGCTTCGATCTCCACGACGCGGGTGGCGACGCGCGTGAGGAACACCGGGTCGTGTGAAATGAAGACCATGGTCCCGGGAAACTCCACGAGGGCGTCGGTCAGGACATCCACCGAAGCGGGATCGAGGTGGTTCGTCGGCTCGTCTAAGAGCAAGGTGTTGGCCGGCTTGACGAGCATGCGGGCCAGGGCCACGCGGTTCCGCTCGCCTCCGCTCAGTACCTTGATCAGCTTTTTCTGATTGGCGCCTTCGAAGAGGAAGGCCCCGGCGATGGCGCGGATGAAGTTCATGTCGGCACCGTCGTCCGCTTCCGCGATGGACTCCAGGACGGTGTGTTCGGGGTTCAGGATATCGGCCTGGTGCTGGGCGAAGTAGTGGAAGGTCACACCGTGGCCCACCGTGCGGGTGCCGGCATCGGGCGGGAGGACACCCGCCAACATCTTGAGCAGGGTGCTCTTGCCTGCGCCGTTTTCGCCGACGAGGGCGACGCGCTGGCCGCGCTCCACCGCGAAGCCGAGCGAGCGATAGACGACATTGTCGCCATAGGCCTTGGCGACGCCCGCGAGCTCCAGCACGTGTCGGCCGGAGGGCGAGGGGACGGGAAACCGGAACCGCACCCGCTTGGGATCGCGAGTCCGCTCAATTCGCTTGATCTTCTCCAGTTGCTTGAGGCGGGACTGGACCTGACGAGCCCTGGTGGCCTGGTAGCGGAACCGGTCCACGAACTTCTGCACGCGCGCGATCTCCTTGTCCTGGCGGTCGGCGGCGGCCTGCTGCGCCGCATCGTAGGCTTCGCGCCAGGCGAGGTATTTTGTGTAGTTGCCGGTGGACTCTAAGATCCGGTGGTGGCGGATCTCCCAGATGTGCGTCGCGATGCGGTCAAGAAAGGCGGTGTCGTGGCTGATGACCAGCATCGTGAAGGAGGACTTCAGGAGAAAGTCCTCGAACCAGCGCTGCGTCGTCTTATCAAGGTGGTTCGTCGGCTCGTCCAGCAGGAGGACATCGGGTGCGGACAGCAGGATGTGCGCCAGGGCGACCCGCATCCGGAACCCGCCGGAGAGCTCCGTGAGCGGGCGGGTGAAATCCTCCTGGGAGAAACCAAGGCCGGAGAGGATGCGTTTGGCTTCGTGCTCTGGATACTCCCCTCGATGCGTGGCGTCCAGCACTGTGGTGCCGGGGATGTGCTCGAGATCTTGGGGAAGATAACCGATCCGCAGGCGCGGGCGCTTCCGGATACGTCCACCGTCCAGTGTCTGCTCGCCCAGGATCAGTCGCAGCAGCGTCGTCTTGCCGATGCCGTTGGGACCGACCAAGCCGACGCGGGTCCCCGGCCGCAGGTGGGCCGAGGTCTCCTGGAGGATCGGCTTGGTCGCAAAGTGCTTGCTGACACCTTC
>VBOO01000142.1 GCA_005877505.1 Nitrospirota bacterium | reverse complement strand
AAGGGCCTCTACTACGATCCCCAGAACGCCTATTCGGTGCCGTACCTCTGGGGCACGACCGGCATCGGCTACAACGCCGATCTGGTCACGCCACCGCCGAAGAGCTGGCAGGCGCTCTGGGATCCGCGCTACAAGGGCAAGATCAGCCTGCTGAACGATGAGCGGGAGGTCTTCGGCATGGCGTTGCGCGCGGCCGGGGAGTCTCTGAACGCGACGCAGCCCGCGAAGCTGGAAGCGGCCAAGGCGCAGCTGATGGCGCAGAAGGCCCTGGTCAAGACCTATACGAGCGAGAACTACGACCAGCTCCTGGTCTCGGACGAGGTTGTCTTGGCCCACGGATGGAGCGGGACCATCTTGCGGGCGGCGGCCGAGCGGCCGTCCATCAAGTACGTGATCCCCAAGGAGGGCGGGACGATCTGGCAGGACAACCTGTGCGTCCTCAAGTCGTCGCAGCACCAGGACGACGCGATGACGCTCAT
>VBOO01000141.1 GCA_005877505.1 Nitrospirota bacterium | reverse complement strand
TCTACCCGCCCGAATCGGTGGTCGCCCGGCTCGAGTGGATCAAGGACGTCGGCGAGGCGATCAAGCTCTATGACCGCGCCTGGACCGAGCTCAAGGTCAAATAAACACCCTCGATTTACCCGAATTCGGTGCGGTATACTGCGCAGGAAGGGGGGCAGATTTTCGATGTCTAACGATGGAACAGTGAAGCGCAACGTCGCTGTGGGCGAAAAGCAGCCTGTCCCCTTTGGACTGCCTGTGGTGATGCGATTGGTCGGCGCGGTGATTGCGGTGCTGGTAGCGGGTGAGCTCGCGCGGGCCGACTTCCAGTTCCAGGACTGGTGGTTTGACCGCGATCAGGCCGGTCAGCCTCCCTCCGGGTTCGTTCCTGGCTCGGTCAACCTGGACTCAGGGCGATGGGAGGTCAAGGCGGACCCGCACTCGTCGTCCCCGCCGAACGTGCTGGCTCACATCTCCTCGGACCAGACAGGCCTCTCCGCGCAGGTACTGTTTCTTGAGACGGTGGAAGCGGCCAACCTGGAACTGTCAGTGCGGATTAAGACGGATCAGGGCGGGAAGGGCCTGGGAAGCGGCGTGGTCTTCCGGGCCCAGGATGATCGCAACTACTTTGTGATCTGGCTCAGCCCGCAGGAGAACCTGTTCCGCCTGGACAAGGTCGTCAACGGCCAACCGCGAACGCTCCAGGAGCAACAGGTCGAGACGAAGCCCGGCGTGTGGCAGACCTTGCGGCTGTCGATCCGGGGGCCAGTCCTCGAAGCGTTCCTCAACAACCGGTTCCTCTCGGCCCGTGAGGACGGGTGGGAGCTCGCCACGTACAAGAAAGGCAGGATCGGCCTCTGGAGTCGCGGCGCGGGCGTTGTGTATTTTGACAACATGCGGTTCACCAGCATGGACGGCGGCACGGGGACCATGCCGCTCGGCGGCGACAAATCCACGATCATCAAATGACACACCGCGCCTCTTTGAGTGTCGTCCTTGCGCTTGGCCTGGCCCTGATAATTGGGCCTGGTCCGGCTGCGCTCGCTCTGACCGAGGAGGAGACGAAGCGGGCGGAAGCCCTGATCCCGTTGCTGGATGGCGAGCAGGAGTTCTGGGCCATCGGAGAGTTCGTCCACATCGGGCCGCCGGCCATTCCAGTCCTCGCCAAAGGCCTCAGGCATCCGAGCCGGCGTGTTCGGATCAACGCCATCGAGACGATGTCCATGATCAAGGACAAGGCAGCGGTGCCGTTCCTCGACGCGGTGGCGGCTAATGAAGAGGAGATACCGGCGGTGCGCGAGAAGGCTCTTCGGGTCGCCGTCCGCATGGATCCGCTGCGCGCAGTGTCCGCGCTGCAGGCCATGGCCAAGGACCCGAGCGAGACGATCAGGAATGCCGTGGTCTCCGAAAGCCGGTTCGTGAAGGACAAGGCGGTGATTGACCTGCTCATCACCCTGCTGGCCGACAACTCCAGCAGCGTGGCCGACGGCGCGTTTCGCACGCTCTGGAACTTCACCGGCCGGATGGTCGAGGGCCAGGACTTCGCCCAGTCCACGAAAGAGGAACGGTTGGCGTGGGCCAAGAACTGGGCGCGGTGGTGGACGGACAACCGCGACCAGTTCCAGTTTGCGCCGGACCGGCCCGCAGGGCCTCCCCCGATCATGATCCCGCCTGGCGGCTTTCCGATGCCTCCCGGTGAGAAGCCGATCCAGCCCCCTCCGGAGAACTATTAGCGCTCTTGCCTCCGTTGTCCCGTTCGCGCGGTCTATGCTAGCATAAGCGTTGCGAGAGTCTTTTTCTCAGGCAGCTCCAAGGAGTGGAAGGATGGCGGTCCTCAAGATTGCAAAGCTCGGTGCGCCGGCGCTGCGGCAGATCACCAAGCCGGTTCCCCCGGAGACGATCGGCAAGCGCACGTTCCAAGAGTTCATTGACGACATGCTCGAGACAATGGTCCACGCCGAGGGCATTGGCCTGGCGGCGCCGCAAGTGTTCCGGTCGGAGCAGGTCGTGGTCATGGAGTGTCACGGCGAGCACGGCTTTCCCCAGACCATCCTGATCAACCCGGAGATCCTCGGCTACTCCCCGGTGACTGCCGAGAGCTGGGAGGGATGTCTCAGCGTGGATAACCTGCGCGGGAAAGTGAGGCGGCCGGTCGGGGTAAGGGTGAAATTCCTCGATCGGGACGGCAAGACCGTTGAGCTGGACGCTTCAGGGCTCTACGCCGTCTGCATCCAGCACGAGATTGACCACCTGCAGGGCAAGCTCTTCCTCGATCGCATGACCGATTTCTCCACGCTCACCCAACTGGAAGAGTTCGAGAAGTACTGGCGGACGGAACACGCCGAAGTGATATAAGGCATAGACTCGCCCATCGTGAAGTCTCTCCTTCGCGTCCTTCGTTTTATCACGCCGTACCGGCGGCTGGCGCTTCTGACCTTCGCGTGCGCGGCGGCGGCGGCTGCCATTGAACTGCTGCCCCCCTGGCTTGTCGGGAAGTTTATCATCGACAATGTCATCGTCGGGCAGAACCATGCGCTGCTGCCGTGGGCGATCACTGCCCTCCTGCTCGCGTACGCCGGCAAGAACGTTGCCTCCTCACTGCGGATCCGCTTCAACAACACCCTGGAGCAGAGCGTCATCTTCGACCTGCGCGACCAGGTCTTCGCGGCCCTCCAGCGCCTCTCCATCAGCTACTACGAGAACCGCTCCACCGGCGAGATCATGAACCGGGTCAACAACGACGTCGAGCACGTGGAGCGCATCTTCATCGACGGCATCGAGTCGCTGCTGATGTCCTCGCTGACGCTCATCGGGATCTCGGTCATCCTGTTCTCCCTCAACTGGAAGCTGGCGCTCCTGTCCCTGCTCCCGATCCCGGTGCTGGTGTCCTCGGCCGCGTATTTCACCAGCAAGGTCCACCATTTCTACCACCTCGTCCGCAGGAGCTCCGCCGAGCTGAATGCATACCTTCAAGATGCCATCTCCGGCATCCGGGAGACGATGGGGTTCAACCGCCAGGCCTACGAGCAGGAGCGGTTCAACGCGCGCAGCCGGGACTACTGTGACAGCAATCTCAAGGTCATGACGCTGTGGTCGGTGTACTCCCCCAGCATGATCTTCGTGGGCAGCCTGGGCAGCGCCATCATCCTCTGGTATGGGACCGGCGAGGTGATGGCCGGGACACTCACGGTCGGCGAGCTGGTCGCGTTCCTTTCCTACCTCGCGCTGTTCTACGTGCCGGTCAACCAGATTCACTCGGTGAACCACATGCTCCAGCATGCGCTGGCGGCGGGCGAGCGGGTGTTCGAGATCATGGACACCCAGCCCGAGGTGGCAGATCGGCCAGGAGCTGTCGCGCCGGTGGGCCGGCTACGCGGCGAGGTCGTCGCGCGGGACGTCTCCTTCCACTACCGGCCGGAGATCCCCGTGCTCAAGCATGTGAGCTTCGAGGTGAACGCCGGTGAGCGGATCGCCCTGGTGGGGCCCTCCGGAGCCGGCAAGAGCACGCTCATCAAACTAGTGATGCGCTTCTACGACGTGACGGACGGGGCAATCCGTCTTGACAGCCATGACCTGCGCGACCTGCCGCTGGCCTACGTGCGCAGCCAGATCGCGCTGGTGCAGCAGGAGCCGTTCCTCTTCAACGGCACGGTGCGGGAGAACATCGCCTACGGAGACCTCGCGGCGAGTCAGGCGCGGTTCGAGGCGGTCGCCACGGCGGCCCGTGCGCACGAGTTCATTATCGAGCTCCCGGAGAAGTACGACACGTGGATCGGGGAGCGCGGGGTGAAGCTCTCGGTCGGCCAGAAGCAGCGGATCGCGATCGCGCGGGCGCTGCTGAAGGACCCGCCGATCATCATCTTCGACGAGGCGACGTCGAACATCGACACGGAGACCGAGGTGATGATCCGCGAGGCGCTGGTGGAGCTCACCCGCAACCGGACGACCTTCATCATCGCCCACCGGCTGTCCACGCTGCGCCACGTGGATCGGATCTTCGTCGTGGACGGTGGGCGTCTCGTCGAAGAAGGCACGCACGAGGCGCTCCTTGCCCGCAGCGGCCTCTATCGCACCCTCTATCAGGCCCAGTTCCAGCTTTAAGGGGACAGGCGACTTTGCGACGTATCTCTAGCAAAGTTGCCTGTCCCCGTCTTCCTATCGGCAGAAGGTTGCCGGGGGATCATTGCAGGGCGGGCATAAAGATCATATAGACGTCCGTATACTCGGGATCATCCGTGTGCAGTGCGTAGTTACTGTCAAACAACAAGAACTTCGCATCCCCGCTCAGAGCCGCCCTTGGTGTAGTCCAAGAACTGCCGGCGCCGTTGATGATGGTGCGCGATCGGTGATGGGCCAAGCGCCGCACCTGTGAGCCATCGAGCTTTATGAGGATAAGCTCGTTTTCATATTTCCGCCACATGCCCTCCCAATCCGACGGGAGCGTGGCCGGATCGTTCGAGGTGCCTGGAATACGCGCATCTTCAAAACTCACAAGCACCCACCCGGCGGCATTGTTGATGCTGACATGAGTGCCCATAAACCACTCGTGATTGAGCAGGCAGGTCGTTACAGTCGGATCCGCCAAACGGACTTTGGCGACACCTGTAGAACTACCATCACTCGAACAAGGAAATCCGTTGTCCCCATCGGCCGTGTAGACGATAATCTCATCACCGTTGAGGTCCACGCCGCGGTCAGCGTCCGGGGTGGAGCGTAGCACCTGGCGAAGGAAGTTCATGTTGGAGTCGAAGAGCTCGATCCCGGTAAACCGAGCTGTGCCGGGTACGCCCCAATTCGCGATGATATTGTTATCGTGCGTAACGTCGAAATAGTCATAGCCCCTATCGAAATTCAAGACAGGCCCTTTCGTGTCGGTGCTGATGGTATAGAGGAAGGCGTCCTGCGTGCCGTCCGGTTTCGTTCCGATCAGGACAAAATGGTCTCCGTCGTCAGAGAGGTCGCCTTTGCCCCCTCCCTTAAGCGAGCTATATTCGGTGAACGTGTGGACAACCTCGTAGCAACATGGGGCGGCGGAAACGGTGGTTTTCTTGAGCTGGTTGTTAATGTGGTAATAGAGGACATTCGATATGTCTCTGCTCCAACGGGGCTCCGATCCGGTTCCGCTGAATTCGAAACTGCCGGGCGGAACGATCACATTCCCGTTCCTATCGATGACAGAGAAGTTTCCGCCGGGGTCTTGATACAATAACAAGAGCGTGTTATCGAGGTTAAATGGCCTCATGCTGGAATACTCATGGTGGACGGTGTTAGGCCAGCTGTCCGTCAGACGTTGAATCGTACAGAGAAAAACCGGATCGACATAGCTTCCGCCCTTGGCAGGGGGTATAAAAGTCGTGTAGTCGATTTCACCACTCGCGTTTTTAGGGAAAAGGATCCGGCTGTCATTTTGTGGGCTGAGCAGCCCGCAGTTGGTGCGAGGCGACAAGGTTCCTGAAATGACAGCGTTGCTGATCGTCGCATTCCATCCCCGGAGCGACGCATCCGCCAAGAGAGGATAGGTAGGCGTGACAGTGCTAGTGTACCAGGGCATACCATTCTTGTAATACTTGACCACCCCTGATTCCACCGCGATGCGGAATACATCCCCAGTGGTGTACCCTATTCCCGTTTCCATTACATAAACGCCCTTTTCCCAGATCTCGGCTGGATCTTGAAATAACCCACTCAGTTCAATGGCGAACTCGATCTCCGCGGGGGCGACTGAGGTGTTCCCATTACTCAATCCAAACCTGCGCCACGTGGTGGAGTCGGTTCCTCCGGTGGCCGTAAATTCCACATAGCCATCGCCGGAGGTTATCTGCTGGCTTGACGCTGCCCCGCTGTTCCAACTCAAAGACCCACTTGTCTTCAGCAGCGAGTTGCCTGTCGCGGTGGCGTAAACGATTTCGATCCAGGTCACGTTCTCAACAGCACCAGCAAGCGGCGGGGCGAACGTTGCGACAACCGCAACGAGCAGGATCAGAAAAGTGTGCGTGATTACGGCTCCCATACTGTTCGACATGGCGAGCATCCGCCTTTTCAACGGTGGCTGCTCGGTCTCGATTCGCATGGTGAAGCGCCTACGGTTCGTGGTGTCTGCCCACCAGAGGATGATGCTCCGGAGCGGTAGCCCCAACGACCCTGACGCCTTATCGTGAAACAATCCGTTTCCCTCCAGAAGCGTTGAATCGGTCCTCCGGCATTACTCTATGAGAACAGTAATGAGGTCTGATTACTATCGGCCAATTACCTGATTTGGGGGAGGGGAGAACCGGGTCAGTCTAAGGTCATAAACTTAGTCCTTTAGGTGGGGGGGGAGGTGGGACAAGCTACTTTCCGACGTATCTCAAGCAAAGTTGCCAGATCTAACCTTCTTACTCCTTTTCCCCCGGACATAGAGGGAAATGTGGGGGAGGGTCTTGACAATACGAAAAAATACGTGCAAGGTGTTTCGGCTCGAAATGTAATGTAATGAGCGCCCGGGTCGCGAGGAGGACGCCATGAAGAAGCCGATCATCAATGTGGTTTTACTGCTTCTCGTCGGCCCGTTCAGCGAGGCGGGAGTCCAGGCTTCCGAGACCCGGATGCAGGAGAAGTACGGGACCTTGCCTCTGTCCTTCGAGGCCAATCGCGGGCAGACGGATCCCCGGGTCAAGTTCCTCTCGAGGGGCCCCCATCACATGCTTTTTCTCACCTCCGACGAGGCAGTGATGGTCTTTATGACTCAGGAGCCATCGGCACAAGGCGAACCTGGGATGGTCAAGCCGGAAAAGCGGGAGAGGGCCACACAGACGGCGCTCCGCATGCAATTCGCCGGCGCCAACCTCCAGGCACGCGTGCAGGGACAGGAGGAGCTGCCCGGTAAGGCGAACTACTTTACCGGCAACGATCCCACCAAGTGGCGCACCAATGTGCCCACGTATGCCAAAGTGCGCTACGACAACCTCTACCCCGGCATCGACCTCATCTACTACGGCAACCAGCGCCAGCTCGAACATGACTTCGTCGTCCGGCCGGACGCCGATCCCAGCAGCATCGCGCTGAGCATCCAGGGCGCAGACACAGTCGAAGTGGACGCGCAGGGCGACCTCGTGCTGCACACGGCCGCCGGGCCGATCCGCCTACGCAAGCCCGTCTTCTACCAGGAAGTCAATGGCATCAGGAAGGAGATCCCGGGAGGCTATGTGATCAAGGACTCGCATCAGGTCGGCTTTCAGGTCGCGGCCTACGATGCCAGTCGGCCCCTGATCATCGACCCAGTCCTCTCTTACTCCACCTACCTCGGGGGCATCGGCAGGGACAGCGGATTCGGGATCGCCGTGGACGCTCTGGGCAACGCTTACGTGTCGGGGGTGACCGCATCCACGAACTTCCCGACGACACCGGGCGCCTTCCAGACGACCTTCGGCAGCTTCTTCGTGACGAAGCTTGATCCCACGGGCTCCGCCTTCGTCTATTCCACCTACCTCGGAGGCATGAGCCTTGACGAGTTCTCCGGTCTCGCCGTGGACGCTGCAGGCAACGCCTACGTGACGGGTAACACCGATTCGTCAAACTTCCCGACGACACTGGGCGCCTTTCAGACGGCAATCGGTGGCTTCGTCGACGCCTTCGTGACGAAGCTCAATCCCTCTGGCTCCGCCCTCGTCTATTCTACCTTCCTCGGAGGCAGTGGCTTTGACGAGGGGCTCGGCATCGCCGTGGACGCCGCAGGCAACGCCTATGTGACGGGCCTGACCCTCTCGACCGACTTTCCGACGACGGCGGAGGCCTTCCAGCCCGCCTCCGTCGGCTCCGACGACGTCTTCGTGACGAAGCTCAATCCCACGGGCTCCGCCCTCGTTTATTCCACCTACCTCGGGGGGGGTGGCACTGACGATGTCTCTGGCATCGCCGTGGATGCCTCAGGCAACGCCTACCTGACAGGTGTGACCGACTCTGCCGACTTTCCGACGACGCTGGGGGCCTTGCAGACTTTGTTCGGCGGAGACGCCGACGCCTTCGTGACAAAGCTCGATCCCACGGGCGCGACCCTCGTCTACTCCACCTTCCTCGGAGGCAGTGGCTTTGACGACGGGCTCGGCATCGCCGTGGATGCCTCAGGCAACGCCTACCTGACAGGTGTGAGCGACTCCACCGACTTCCCAACGACGCTGGGGGCCTTCCAGACTGCCTCCGGAGGCGGAGGCGGCGACACCTTCGTGACGAAACTCAATCCCGCCGGCACCGCCCTCGTCTACTCCACCTACCTCGGGGGCAGTAGCAACTTAGACGAGGGCTTCGGGATCGCCGTGGATGCGGCTGGCAACGCCCACGTGATGGGCCTGACCTTTTCCACCGACTTCCCGACGACGGCGGAGGCCTTCCAGTCCAACTCCGGCGGATTCATCGACGCCTTCGTGACAAAGCTCGATCCCACGGGCTCCGCCCTCCTCTACTCGACCTACCTCGGGGGCAGTGGTTCTGACCAAGGTCGCGGGATCGCCCTGGATGCGGCTGGCAACGTCTACGTGACGGGATTCACCGACTCCACCGACTTCCCGATCTCGGCGGGGGCCTTGCAGACTTTCTTCGGAGGCGGCGCTGACGCCTTCGTCGTGAAGTTTGCCACCAGCGTGACCCGCGCGACCACCACGGACCTTGCCTCTTCAGCCACCCCCTCGGTCTTCGGCCAGCCGGTGATCCTGACCGCGACGGTGAGCCCCGTGGCTTCCGCCGGCACTCGTCCGACGGGGACCGTCAACTTCCTCGACGGCGCCACTTTGCTTGGCACGGGCACGCTCAACGAAGGGAGCCCTGACACGGCGAGCTTTGAGACGTCGGTGCTCACCGCGGGGAGTCACTCCCTCAGTGCGGTCTACCAGGGGGACGCCAATTTTGA
>VBOO01000098.1 GCA_005877505.1 Nitrospirota bacterium | reverse complement strand
GCCGGCCGTAATCAGACCGCTGCCCACCCATCCCATAGTATCCAAGCGCTCGCCCAGGACCAGCCAGGCGAACCATGCGGCCAAGGCCGGCTCGAGCGCGAAGATCAAGGCCACCCGCTGGGCGGGCACGACCCTCTGCGCCCACACTTGCACGCAAAACGCCAGTGCCGTGGCCAGCACGCCCGTGATCACGAGCGCCCAGACCAGTGTCGGCGTCACGGCGACCGTCCACGGCCGATAGCCCTCCATGAGAGCCGGCCCGACCAATGCGCCGGTCACCATGACCAGTTGCCAGGCGGAGAAGGAGAGCACCTCGGTGCGATGCACGTACGCTTCGACCACGATGATGTGAAGGGCAAAGGCCACCGCGCAGGCCAGTGTGTACAGGTCTCCCCGATTCATCGCGGCTGAAGGGCGTATCAACACCCACAAGCCGCTCACGGCGAAGGTCAGGGCCGCCCAGTGCCGGAGGTCAAACCGGCGCAGGAAGAGCGGGACCAAGACGGAGTATAACGCGGTGATGAAGGCCGAGTTCGAAGCCGTGGTATACCGCATCCCGACGGTCTGCGTGGCGTACCCCAGGAACAGAAAGACAGAAGCCACCGCAGCCGGCCGCAGGGACTCGCGTGTCCGCCGGATGGGCCGCCCTGCCAGAACAACCACGGAGACAAGCACGAGACAACTGATCAGGAAGCGGAGGAACAGGAACGAGAGCGGCAGCACCTGCTCGAGCGCCAGCTTGGTCGCGGGAAAGGTGGCCGCCCAGATGACCGTCGTGAGCACGAGGGCGAGCTGCGCCATGGGCTCAGCGCCACAGCAGGGAGGCAATGACGAGGCCGGTCAACCCCGCCAGCACGGCGAGATAGATGACGACACTGACGTCGCGCTTCCATGCCCTCTGCCACTCCTCGGGATACAAGGCGGCGTCCTCCAGATGCCTGCCTTTTTCATAGAGCCCGAGCTCGCGCTCGATGGCGATCAGGACCTGCTTTGCCATCAGGTGCCGGGCCCGCTGTTGCGCGATCAGGTAGGCCATCAGTCCGGAAAACAACGCAACCCCCAGGCACACGAGGACTGCGGTCGCAGGGGAGGTCGCTGGCACGGGAAAAAACCGGACGATCGCCAACACGAGAACCAGGACCCCGCTCGCGCTCGCGGTCAACCACATCATCCGCTCGCGTCGCCGGAACACCTCCTCCTTGTACCAGGGATAAAGAAACTTTAATTGATCCTGTTGTTCTTTGGTCAGGGCAACATTCGCGGGCATGGAATCTCCACCTGAGCCGAGCTTACAGGCTTATCCAGGGCCGATCAACTCTTAGGGAGGGTCTCTTGAGGCCGGGTCGCCGCCTTTCCTCGTCCAGTTCTGTGCAGCTTGTCCCGTGAATGATAGGGCGTGAGCCCTTCAAGTACCGAGGCCAGCTTGTCGCAGGGAACGTCCTCCATGATCTTCACAGCATGCTTTGCATCCGGACCGGAGCGGCCACCGACAAAGACATCTACGGCATCCACCACCTGCCCGTCAACTTTCGCTTTTTTCCCCAGTAGCCCAATGTCCGCAACGAGATGGTTTCCGCACCCGGCCGGGCAACCGGACCAATGCATGGTGATCGGTTTGATGCCAGTTCCCAGCTTCGACTCGAGAGCCTTTGCCGTTTCCATGGCCCTGCTTTTGGTCTCGATCACCGCCAGATTGCAATAGTCGTTTCCCACACAACTTACTAGTCCCTTCAGAATCGGCGACGGATTGTAAGCGAACTGTTTGAGCAGAGGCTCCTCGCTCATGTCTCCCAACTTTCCATCTGGCACATGGGGGATGATCAGCGTCTGGGCTGGGGAGATCCGAATCTCTCCCCTCCCATACCGCTCAGCAAGTTCCGCGATCTGCTTGAGATCGCTCGCCTTGATCCGGCCCACAGGGATTTTAAGCCCAATGTAATTGAGACCAGGCTGCTTCTGTCGGAAAATCCCCCCATGGTCAGCGACCGTCGCCTTACGCGCATCCATGCCTGCTGGCAAAAGAGCCCGACCAAGCCGAGCTTCCACTTGCTTGCGGAACCGCGGCTCTCCCCAATCATCCAAGAGAAATGCGAGTCGGGCTGTGTTACGAGAGTCGCGATAGCCGAAGTCTCTGTAGACGAAGGTAATGGCGCTGAACACGTCTACTGTTTCCTCGGGCGGTACGAAGATGTCTAAAGGAGTGGCGATGCGGTAACCGCCAGAGCCGAGTTTGCCCCCCGCCAGCACGTTGAACCCAGGAATCGTTACATCTCCCTGCACATGGTACGCCGGGATCAGGGCCAGATCCTGCGTCTCCGTGTGGAGGCAATTGTCGGGACACCCGGTGACCGCCACGTTGTACTTGCGGGGCAGATTGGTGTATTCCCGATTATAGAGAATTTCTTGCGTAAGGGCCTTCACAACTGGCATGGCATCCAGCAGCTCATCGGGGTTCAAACCTGCGACCGGGCAGGTAAGAATGTTGCGCACGTTGTCCATGCCGGTCTGCATCGAGTTCAGCCCAACTTCCTGCATCTTCGAAAAGATCGTCGGTACCTCCTCAATCCGGATCTGGCGAAGCTGCATCTGCTGGCGGGTGGTGATATCCAGCAGCCGGTTGCCGTGACTGGCCGCAATATCGGCGAGCATTCTGATTTGCGATGATGTTGCCTGTCCACCTGGAATCCGTACACGGATCATGAAGAATCCCGGCGTCGGGTTTCGGAGAAAAAGCCCGTACCACTTCAGGCGTTGAACGTCGTCTTCTGTGATCGACTCCCACCCTTCCCGTGCATATCGGTCAATCGCCTCGCGGACATCCAGGCCGTCCCTTTCAGCCTTGAGGGCTTCGATCTTGTTCATGGCGTCTGCTCCCCTCTGCGTAACATGAGCGCTGCTCCCTTGCCGGCGGTTTCTGTCGCCGGTTCCCGCCGGACAGGGCTCGCCATCCAGTAGAGAGTGCCGACGAAGACCCCACCGCCGATGATGTTCCCGAGAATCACCCAGGTCTGGTTCCACACAAATCCCACCCAAGAGACACCTGCCTCGTGCGACAGAAACAAGGCCAGCCCCAGGAGTGACTGGTTGGCGATGCTGTGTTCGAAGCCGCTTCCGACGAACGCAAATAGACACCAAAAGATCAGGAGGATCTTGGCCGCATCCCCGGTTGCTCGAGCCGACGTCCACACCGCGAGGCACACCAGCCAGTTGCACAGCACACCCCGAATAAACAGTTCCCTGGCTGGCAGGTTCATTTTAAGCATGCCGACCGTTTGGACCAGCGTCGCCGCATGGCCGCTCATTACACCGGACTGCACCACCAACCACGCCACTACCAGCGACCCAATGAGATTGCCCAGCAGCGACTAGACGAACAAGGTGCCGACTTGGCTCCACGTCACCCGCTCGGCCAGCGCGCCGATGACTCCGACCATGTTGTTCCCTGTGAACAGCTCGGAGCCGGCGAAGATCACGAGAGTCAAGGCGATGCCGAAGGAGACTCCCATCACGAGCTTCAACGCCGCCGAGCCTTCTGCCGCGAACGTGGCCCCGATGCTGAAGATCAAGGTAATACCGAAACCCAGATACACCCCGGCGAGAGCGGCCAGGATGACGTAGCCCATCGGAGCCCCCTCCAAGTAGGCGACCTTCTTGCCCGCCGTCTCCACCATTTTCTGCACGTCTGTCGTATACATCGTGTTCTCCTTTGTCATTCGGCAAAGCAATAAAAAAGGCGCCAATCCATGACAGATTGGCGCCCTTGCCATGATGTGGGGACAGATTTCAAATCTGTCCCCATTGCAGGGTCTACCCTGACCCCGCTTAATCCTGCTCCTCTTCAGAGAGCGCAACGGTGCGCCCAAGGACTCGTCGAAGCGACTATCCTATTTACCGTGCAATCAGGCTAGAGCGCGCGATCGCCGGTTTCTCCCGTCCTGATCCGGATGACCTCGGACAGGTTCATCACAAAGATCTTCCCGTCCCCGATACTCCCGGTCTTAGCGGTTCGGATTAACGTCTCGACGACTCTTTCTGCGAGGTTATCGGGCACGACCACCTCGATCTTTGTCTTGGGCAGGAACTCAACCGTGTACTCCGTTCCGCGGTACGCCTCCTTGTGCCCTTTCTGGCGACCGAATCCGCGCACTTCCGTCACAGTCATCCCGAAGACCCCGATCCCTGTTAACGCGTCCTTCACATCCTCAAGTTTAAATGGCTTGATGATGGCTTCAATCTTTTTCATTGGCGCACGCCTCCCTTGTCATCAACTGGTCCCGGCAATATTGACCGGATGGTTCACCCAGTTAACCTTACGAATAGGCCCTTTCTTCGTGCTGGCTCAAATCAAGCCCAAGTTGTTCTTCATCGTTACTGACCCGCAGTCCCATAGTCCAATCCACAATCTTGAGGAGAATGAAGGTCCCGACAAAGGCCAACACCCATGACGCCAGCACGGCGATGAACTGGAACTTGAGCTGGCCTGGATTCCCGAAGAAGAGCCCATCGGCGCCACCAGAATTGATCACCTTGGACGCAAAGAGACCGGTTGCCAACGCTCCCCACGTCCCACCGATCCCATGAACACCGAAGGCATCCAACGAGTCATCGTACCCTAAGCGCGACTTTACAAGACATGCCAGGTAGCAGAAGACCCCGGCGCCAGCTCCGATAATGATGGAGGAGAGCGGTCCCACAAACCCGGACGCCGGTGTAATCGCTACCAATCCGGCCACGGCGCCACTGGCCGCGCCCAGCACCGTGGGTCTCCCTCGATAGATCCACTCCGCCACCATCCACGACAGCGCAGCCATGGCCGTCGCGGTGTTGGTGACTACAAACGCGCTGGTCGCCAAGGCTCCTGCTGCCACGGCACTGCCGGCGTTGAATCCAAACCACCCGAACCAGAGCATCGAAGCACCTAAGACGGTCATCGGGAGATTGTGCGGAGCCATGTTCTCTTTCCCGTGGCCCAATCGCTTTCCCATGACGAGAGCGCATGCGAGACCAGAAACTCCGGAGCTGATATGCACCACGGTCCCGCCTGCAAAGTCCAGCGCGCCTAAACCGCCATTGGTGCCAATCCACCCACCTTTGCCCCACACCCAATGCGCCAGGGGATCGTAGATAAACGTTGCCCAGAGCAGAATGAACACGAGAAAGCTGCTGAACTTTATCCGCTCGGCGAAGGCGCCCGTGATGAGTGCCGGAGTGATCACCGCGAACATGGCCTGGAAGATCATATAGGCCTGGTGCGGAATCGTCGCCGCATAGTCGGCATTAGGTTGATCCATGGCGACACCATTCAAACCCATCCAAGCCAGGCTACCTATGATGCCCTTCACATCAGGCCCAAAGGCGAGGCTGTATCCCCACAACACC
>VBOO01000097.1 GCA_005877505.1 Nitrospirota bacterium | reverse complement strand
GAAGGCGGAGTGGGGGTCTAACGTCGCGAGCATGCCCCGGATCGCGCCGTAGACGAGATCTTTGGGCTTGACCTCTTCCACGTAGTGCTTCTGGACGAGAGCCAGCACTTCGGTGAAGGTTTTCAGCTCTTCGTAGGTCTCGGTCGCCTGGACGGCGCGATCCCAGCCTTTTCCGATCAGAACTCCCAGGAGCAGGGTCACGAGAAACAGCGCCACCCAGCCCATCTTCATTTTGTTTGACTGTCGCATCCTCTCCATGACCATGCTCCTTTTCCTGAACCCGGACCCTATCGCCGCCGGGCCAGCCAGGCCAGCGGATCCAAGGCTGCACCGCGTTGCCGTAACTCAAAATACAGGGTGTTCTCCCCGGTCAGCCCCGTATCCCCGATCTCCCCGATCGGCTGGTTGGCGCGGACGGTCGCTCCCACGTTCACCAACAGTTTGGACGCGTGGGCGTACAGGGAGAAAAACCCTTCCCCATGATCCACAATCATGAGGAGTCCGTATCCCCGCATCCAGTCGGCAAAGGCCACGACCCCCTCGGCGACCGACCGGATGACACTGCCTTGCGCCGCCCGGATCTCGATCCCCTTCCGTTGCACGTACGTGTTGAACTTCGGGTGCTTCTGGCGCCCGAACAACGCCACCACATCCCCATCGCTGGGCCAGTTGAGCCGGCCCTTGAAGCGCGCCAGTCCGTCGCCAGCTGGCTGTGCGCGAACCGAGGCGGCCGCTCGGCGCCGCTCCTGGAATCCCCGGAGGAGACCCTCGATGCGCAAGGCGGACTTCTCCAACTCGCCGACGGACCGCTCATAGAAGACCTTCTCGCTCCGTACCCGGGACAAGAGCCCGTCCTTCTTGGTACGCTCTTCGCGAAGGGCCGCCAGCGTGGTGGTGATCTCCCGCTGGTATCCTTGGAGCTCCCCGCGGACCTGCAACAGATGCGCCTCCGTCGTTTCGAGCCGCGCATGATCGACGCGATGGCCCTCGACCAACTGGTATTCCCGTCGCGAAATCCAGCGCAACGACGCGGACCGGGCCAGCAAGTCATTGTACCCGCTCGATGCCAGTAAAAGCTTCAACTGCCCGTTCGGCCCCTCCTTGTACATCACCCGTAACCGGCTGCGGATCGAATCCTGCCGTTGGGTGATCCGCTCCCGGAGACGCTGGAGCGAGGAGTTGGTGCGCGCGATTTCACGGTCCTTCTCCCTGAGTTTGGCGTTCACCGCAGCCAAGTCCTCGCGGCGAAGCTTGATCCGGTGGTCCGCCTCCTCGATTTGCTGCAGCACCGAGGCCTCCTTGCGCTGGGCCTCCTCCGTTTTCCGTTTCTTCTCCTTGATCTCTCCCTTCAGTTTTTCCAGCGACTGGCGCTCCTTCTTAATCTTTTCGGAGAGCGGCTCCTTGCGTTCGGGCGGCGCAGCCAGCACGGACGCGCTCACCGTCACCACGGCCGCCAGCGCCAGCGCTGCGACCCGCATCAACTCCTCGCCCTGCGTTGTTGGAGCAAGGAGACCACGCTCCCCAGACACCCCAGCATGATTCCCAGCAACAGGAACGCGACCGTCACGCGGTCCGGCAAAAACACCAGCCCGCGTCCGATGCCCCAGAAGGTCCCTCTGAGGGCCAGTTGGGCCTCCGTCAGCCCGAACAGGGTCCGCAAGAGGAAGAGCGAGCAGAGCGCGCCCGCGCCCCCCAACAGCGCCCCTTCGAGGACAAACGGGGTCTTGATGAAGGCCGTCGTGGCGCCGATCAGGTGCATGATCTCGATCTCATCCCGCCGCGCATGCAGAGTCAGCCGGATCGTGTTCGCCAGGATCGTCACCATGGACGCGGCCAACACCATGCCGACGCCTAGCCCCAGGGCTTTCAAATACCGCAGCGCCACGGCCAGGTTTTCGATCCAGTCCTGACTATAGAGCACCTCTTCGGTCTCAGACAACGCGCTCAGCTTCTGGACCAGCTCGCGGACCTGCTCGGAGGAGCGGTAGGCGGGACTGACCTTGACGACGAGGGACGCCGGAAAGGGATTGTCCCCCAGCCCGCTCAGCAACCGTTCCTCCGAGGGGAACTGCGCCCGGAACGTGGCCAACGCCTGCTCCCGCGAAACGTACTCGATCCCCGCGACGGCCGGATCCTGACCGATCTCCGCGCGCACGCGCGACACGGCTTGCGGCGACACCGTGTCCCGCAGGTAGACGATGACCTTGATCTCCTCGCGCAACGAGCCCAGGGCCTCCTGCACGTTCAGGTAGAGGAGCAGGAACACGCCCATCCCCAGCATGGTGAACGTCGTGGTGGCCAACGCCACGAAGGTGGTGGTTCGATTGGACTTGATGTTGTCCACCGCCTCGCGGAGCAGATAGCGCAAGCGCGTCATGCCTCGAGAGACCTGTCCTCCGCCATACGCCCCTGTTCCAGCCGCATGACGCGGCGCCGCCAGCGCTTCAACAGTTCTCGGTTGTGCGTGGCGAGGACCACGGTGGTGCCGCGCGCGTTGGCGGACTTCATGAGCTCCAGGATCTCTCCCGACAGGTCCGCGTCCAGGTTGCCCGTGGGCTCATCCGCCAGGAGGATCTGCGGATCACTCACGATCGCGCGCGCCAGGCACACCCGCTGCTGCTCCCCGGCAGAGAGCGTCAATGGCATGGCGTCGGGTTTGTGCCCCAGCCCGACCGCGCTGAGCGTCTCGGCCACTTTCACCCGCAACACTCCTTCCGGCATGCCGGTGACCTTCAACGCCAGCGCGACGTTCTCGAAGACCGTTTTCTTCGGCAGGAGCCGGAAATCCTGGAACACGAACCCGATCGTCCGACGCAGGTAGGGGACTTCGGATTCTCTGAGGTGCAACAGGTTCCGGTTGTTCACCAGGATCTGTCCTTCATCCGGGGCGTCCGCGCGGAAGATCAATCGGAGGAGCGTCGTCTTGCCGGCGCCGCTATGTCCGGTGAGAAAGACAAACTCCCCCTTGTCGATCTTGAAACTGACGTCGTGCAGGGCCGGCCAGCCGTTATAGGCCTTGGAGACATGATAGAACTCGATCATGCGGATGTGCGGGGCTCCGGCGCCTCGAATGCGCCGGGCAGCAATTCGATCCGTCTGGTCTTGGGATCAGCGCCCCAGATCAGCACGACGTCGAACCGGCACGGCCGGTCGCCGACCCGCCGCCACGCCAGGTACTGCTGGGCGAGTCGAGCGATTCGGGCCTGCTTGGCCCGGGTGATGGCAGCCGCTGGCCCCCCGCACCGGTCGTCGAGCCGGACTTTCACCTCCACGAACACCAGGACCCGGCCATCTTCCGCGATGAGGTCGATTTCCCCGCGCCGCGTCCGGTAGTTGCGTTCCAAGATCCGGTAGCCACGCCCTTCCAGGAACCGAGCCGCCGCGCGCTCGCCTTCATCCCCCAGCACGCTACGCCCGGTCACGGCCACCTGCTCCTTCCAGGACCGGACGAAAACTGCGCCGGTGCAACTTGCACGGCCCGTAGCGCTCCAACTGCCGCAAGTGCTCGGCAGTGCCGTACCCCTTATGCGTGAGAAACCCGTACTGGGGGTAGCAGACGTGGGCCCTCGCCATGAGCCGATCGCGGAGCACCTTCGCGACGACGGACGCCGCGGCGATGGACACGCTCAACCGGTCGCCCTTGATGACCGCGCGCTGCTCGATGGGAAGCGACGGAAGGATGACCGCATCGAGGAGGAGATAATCCGGAGGGGGCGTGATGCGCTGCACCGCCTGGACCATTGCCAGTCGGGTCGCTTCGAGGATGTTCACCGCGTCGATGACCCCGGCCTCCACGACCCCCACGCCGATATCGAGAGCGCCCGCGAGGAGCTGCGCGTAGAGGTGCTCGCGCTGGGTCTCGCTCAGGAGCTTCGAATCCCGCAAACCAGCCAGGCGGAATCGGCGGGGCAGGATGACCGCCGCCGCGACGACCGGACCGGCCAGGGGCCCCCGTCCCGCCTCATCTATCCCGGCGACGCGCCGAAACCCGCGCGCCCATGCCTCGGATTCAAAGACGTCGTCGGGTTTCGGCGACACGCCACTCCGTCGGCCTCAGACGCCGGCCTTTACGGTCTCCGCCTCGGCAACGGGCGCAGCCTCGGGTTTGGGCTTGCTCTCCGTCAGGTACTCCCGTTCAGCCACGCGGGCCGTCTTCCCCTTCTTCGTACGGAGGTAATACAGCTTGGCCCGCCGGACACGGCCCTGGCGCACCGTGTCGACGCGTTCCACCACCGGCGAGTGAAGGGGAAAGATCCGCTCGACGCCGACTCCGTAGGACACTTTCCGGACCGTGAAGGTCTCCGCGTTCTGTCCGCCCTTGCGACTGATGACCAAGCCCTCGAACACCTGCACGCGTTCCTTCTCGCCTTCCGCGACTCGCACATGAACCCGGACCGTGTCCCCGATTTCGAACACCGGCACATTTTTCTTGACCAACGTCGCATTCAACCGCTGCAGCCGATTCATGACCGTCTCTCCTCTCTCATCCCCGCTCGCCCGTCAGGCGTCACCTCCGCGCGAGATCTGATTCAATAGTCGCCGCTCCTCCGGCGTCAAAGCCGCCCGTTCCAACAAGTCGGGCCGCTTGCCATAGGTGTTCAACAGGGACTGGGCCCGCCTCCACGCCCGGATGGCCCGATGGTCCCCGGACCGGAGGACTTCCGGCACCTCCATCCCCCGGAACACGGGCGGACGGGTATAGTGCGGGTAATCCAGGAGTGACTCGGCGAACGAGTCGGCCTCCGCGGACTGCTGGTCTCCCAGCACCCCCGCGATCAGACGCGCGGCCGCGTCGACCACGATCAACGCAGCCAGCTCGCCCCCGGTCAGGATGTAATCGCCGACAGACAGCTCCTCCGGTGCCAGCCCCATTCTGACCCGCTCGTCGATCCCTTCATAATGCCCGCAGATGAAGACCAGGCGCCGCGTCTCTGCGGCGAACTCGGCTGCCACGGTCTGGGTCAACGTGCGCCCCTGCGGGGTCATCAGCACAAGCCGGACGTCGCTGGTCCGAGCACGCAGATCCTCCACGGCACGGAAGATGGGCTCGGGTTTGAGCACCATCCCCGCGCCTCCCCCGTAGGGATAGTCATCGGCAACCTTGTGCCGCCCCTCCGCAAAGTCCCGCATGTTCACCGCACGGACTTCCAGGAGGCCCTTCTCCCGAGCGCGTCCGAGGATGCTGGTGCTCAACACCGCCTCCACCATCTCGGGAAACAAGGTGAGGATGTCACACTTCATACCGCGCTCCCTCGAACCGACGCTTCGCTCCCCCGCGTGGGAATCTCACTCCCTCACGCATCGTCATCATCCAGCAGTCCCGCGATCCGACGGATGGTCATCAGCCGGGCCGGTACATCCACCGCTCGAACCGCCTCTCGGGTCGCGGGAATGAGATGCTCTTTCCCCGTCGCTCCGCGCACCACGAAGACGGCATTGGCGCCGGTCGGCAGGATCTCTGTCAGCTCGCCGACCAGCGCGCCGTCTTCCGTCCGGACAGCCATGCTCAGCAGATCGCGTTCGAAATACCGCCCATCCGGCAAGGGCGCTGACTGCTCCGCTGCGATCAGGAGCCAGCACCCGACCAGCGAGGCTGCGGCTTCGGGCGTGGCGATCCCGTCAAAGGCCAGGAGATAGTCCCCGACGGTGCGCCGCGACGCCCGGACGGCCAGTTCACGGAGCGCTCCTTGCCGGTCAGCCACGAGGACCCGCTCCAGCGTCTCAAACCGGCCCGGCACATCGGAGAGAGACCGCACCTTGACCTCCCCGCGCGCCCCGTGCACGCGTGTGACTTTCCCGATCGTCACCAACCGGCGCGCGTCTATTCCAGGATTTCCAACACGCACCGTTTCCCCAACTTCGTTCCGGCCGCATTCAGGATCGTCCGCATCGAGCGCGCCGTGCGTCCCTGTTTCCCGATCACCTTGCCCAGGTCATCCGGCGCGACCCGTAGCTCGATGATCGTCGTCTTCTCTCCATCCGTCTCCTGAACGGACACGGCATCCGGTTTGTCCACGAGGGCTTTTGCCATGTGTTCGATCAGCGCCTTGAGATCGTCCATCGCCGCACCTCCCGGCAGGGATGCGGAGACCAAGATGTCACCTACGCCTTCGCGGGCGCGGCCTTCGCCTGCTTCAGCACACCAGCCTTGCGCAACAGGGTCTGACCGTGACCGATGGTTGCGCACCTTTTTTCAGCCATTCCAACACCCGCTCCTGCTTGAGCGCGACGGCTGCGGGCGACTGCAACGGGTCGTACGTGCCCAGGACCTCGATGTATCGCCCGTCTCTCGGCATCCTGGAATCCGCCGCCACAATTCGATAGAAGGGTCGTTTCCGACGACCCCTTCGTGTGAGTCTCAATCGCACCACGTGCGTCCTCTCCTCTTCGTTAGGTGATTAAGTATGAACTCCTACGAGACCGTCCTCGCCGACCGGCCGAGCCACGGACGGCCGCCGCGCCCGGACAAGATCTTCATCATCTTACGGGCCTCTAAGTACCGTTTGAGTAGCCGGTTCACGTCCTGCACGCTGGTCCCGCTCCCTTTAGCGATCCGTTGCTTACGGCGTCCGTTGAGCAGCGTGTGATCGCGCCGCTCCGGGGGG